>RPQN01000020.1 GCA_003819715.1 Ignavibacteriota bacterium
CCTGGTCCGTGCGCAGGGCGGCGACATTCAGGCAATAGAAAATCTGGAAAAATACCCGCTGCCGAAATATTCCATGGAAGTCAAATCGAGCGGGGAAGGATTTATTGACGCCATTGATTCATTCGAGCTTGGATTGACGAGCATTGCTCTTGGTGCAGGCCGCGAGAAAATCGATGACACGATCGATATGAAAGCGGGAATTGTTTTAAAGAAGAAAGTCGGAGACCCGGTGACCATGGGTGACTCACTTGCCCTGTTCTATACTGACCGGGAGGAAGTCCAGGAATCCGCCCGGGCAAGAATTTCGAACGCATTTAAGTTTTCATCACGCAAACCGGAACGCACACCGATGATCCTGGATATCATTGATAAGAACGGCGTAAGAAAGTGGAGATCATAAAGCGATCAAAGACTCATCTACTCATCCGCTCATCAGCTCAAAGACTCAACTGCTCATCAACTCATCGACTCATCAACTCATAGACTCATAGACTCAACTACTCATCTGCTCATCGGCTCATTGGCTTAGTCACTTCCAGGCTTTCTTCAGCACTGCGACCATCTGGTCATGAATCAATCCATTCGTTGCAAGTATATCTTCTTTATAGACGGTTGATGGATAGCCGCGGAAATCGGTCCACTTGCCGCCGGCTTCAGTGACGATCAGCACGCCGGCAGCCATATCCCATGGGTGGATGACTCCTTCCCAAAAACCCTCAAATCGTCCTGCAGCGACATAACAAAGATCCAATGCTGCCGAGCCAAGCCGGCGAACGGCCTGCGATTCGGCAAGGAAATTCCTGAAATGGGTGACGGAAGGTTCCGGGCGCTCATTGACGTCATATGCAAATCCGGTGACGACGAGGCTTTCTATCAGTGTTGTCGTTTTCGTTACTTCCAGCCTCTTCTTGTTCAGCCACGCACCCTTGCCTTTTTCAGCGGTGAACAATTCTTCCCGGCTGGGATCGTACACCGCACCTAAAATGATATCTCCCTTGTACTCCAGACCGATGGACACGCAATAAATCGGCAGGCCATGGGTATAGTTCACGGTCCCGTCCAGGGGATCGATAATCCATCGGTATTCCGATTTCACTTCCGCCGGTCCGGACTCTTCGCAAAGAAAATCATGATGGGGAAAGTGCTGTTTAATTTTATTGATGATCATCTGTTCCGATTTCTTATCGATTTCGGTGACCAGATTGGTTTCCTGTCCGCCTTTCCGTTCGATATGCCGGATTTTCCCGACATTCATTTTTAAATATTTTCCCGCGTCGAGTGCGGCTTCCACTGCAACCTGGAGCATGACGTTCTCCTTTTTGTTTCAAAGATACGAATAATTTCAGAATCTTCCCTTCTTGCTTTTCGTCCTACTTCAGATTAAGTTACTTGTGGACTCTTCCGAAGATCGGTATCGCTTCCGTGGCATGCCTCTTCCGAAGGGCCGGCCGCCCTCAACCGGCGGGCACACTGAATATTCCAGAGAATCTCCGGACGATTGCCGAGTTGACTTTTTTAAATCCCATAGCATTGATTGGACTTCTTGCAGCGGGTATCCCCCTGGTGCTGCATCTCTTTAATCTGCGCAAATTAAAGACGATTGAGTTCAGCACACTCTCGTTCCTGAAAGAATTACAGAAAACAAAAATCCGGCGGTTGAAACTCCGCCAGCTGCTTCTCCTGATCCTCCGGACGCTTCTGGTGGTTCTTATTGTCCTCGCATTTTCGCGGCCCACCATGAAAGGTTCAATCCCAGGCGGCCTCGCCGGCCAGGCAAAGACCACGGCCGTCATTATTCTTGATGATTCTCAAAGCATGACGGCGAGCGATGAGCAGGGGGAATTGCTTCATCAGGCAAAAAACGCCGCGGCTGCGGTGGTGGACCTTCTCAAAGACGGCGACGAGGTATTTCTCTTAAAACTTTCCGATGTCCCGGCCGATGAAACGCCCGAGCTCCCTTCTCCCCAGCACAGCTTGCCGGCGGTCAAAAACGCCATTAATGAAATCAAGCCTTCATCGATGCACCGCACCATCGAAGATGCGCTCCGTTTTACCGCCCGGCTGCTTGCGACATCTCAAAATTTCAATAAAGAAGTTTACCTGTTCTCCGACTTCCAATCCGGATCGCTGGAATCCAAATCGACCATGGCGAAAGCCGATGAACAACTTTTCGCCCCGGCCACTCAATTCTTTTTCGTTCCACTGGGGAAACGCGAATTACAAAATGTTTCTCTCGAATCAATAGAAATCCCGGGCACGATCTTCGAACTTCATAAATCTTTTACGATAAACGCGAAGCTGACAAATTTCGGAACGTCGAACATCCTGAATCATGTCGTCAGCGTGTATCAGGATGGTATCCGCGTCGGGCAGCAAGGCGTGGACATCCGCGCCGGACAATCGATCGGGACCGCGTTCACCCTGGTGCCGACCCATGCGGGATTCATCGACGGCAAGGTTGAGTTGGAAGACGATGACCTCGAATTCGACAATGTCCGCTATTTTACAGTCCATATTCCGGAGGAACTTCATGTCCTTCTGGTCGGAAACCCGGCCGATCTGCGTTATCTCCGGCTTTCGCTTGCGGCCCGCCTCACCGACAGCAGTGCAAGCTTCATCGTCAATCAGGTGCCGTACGACCGCTTTTCGTCATCTCAATTGACGACCACTGATGTGGTTGTCCTTTCCAATCTCCCGGACCTCACTCCCGTTCAGTCCGGTTCTCTCAAGACGTTCCTTCAAAACGGCGGAGGGATACTGGTCTTTCCCGGAGTGCAAACCACCAGGGAAGCGTTTCTTTCATCCTTCGCCAATCTGGTCGGACTCTCCACCGGCATGGCTTCCGATGATAAAATCGCGCCTCCCGCAGGAGAATCGTTCCTCGAGTTTGATAAAATCGATTGGCGCCATCCGTTATTTGCCGGAATGTTCGAGGAGTCCGGGTCAAAACAAATGCCGGGAACCCCGCAGCGGCAGCGTGTTCTGGAATCGCCGCGCATTCAGAAATCCCTTCATTTCCTTCCGGCACCAAAATCACGGACGATTATTACCCTGACCAACGGGTATCCGTTTCTGATAGATGAACCGGTCTTTCAAGGCCGGCTGTTGCTCTCCAGCGTTGCTGCAAACATCGAATGGTCGGATTTGCCGTTGAAAGGATTATTTGTTCCCCTCATGCACCGGTCCCTTGCATATCTGGCCCAGGAACCGGAGACGGGACATTCATTGGTCGTTGGCGGAGAAATAAATTTTCCCGTTCGTACGGCCATCCCTCAAAAATTGATTTTAACGAAACCGGGGAATGTGGATATCCTGCTCAATCCTCAAACGGCCGCAGCAGAGAAACGTGTCCGATTCACCGGTACCGATCTCCCGGGAATTTATTCGGTAAAATCCGATCACGCCCTGGTCGATAAGTTTGCCGTGAATAACGATCCCGAGGAATCGAATATTTCGCCTGCGGATGAAAAACACCGCGAACGGTTATATAAACGGATCGGGATAGCGGAGCACTCCACGCACATCGTCCATCAGGTGCAGGACGTTCATCGCATCATCACCGAATCGCGTGTGGGCGCGGAGCTTTGGAAACAATTTCTGCTCACCGCGCTGCTGATCGCCCTGATCGAGATGTTTGTTGCTCGAGATAAAAAAGAGTATCATTCATAGGGAACGACACAGAACCACTCGTATGAAAGAGTCACTATGATTGAATTAGCGCAAACCGGAAAAGAAAAGTGCATTCTCGTCGGAGTGCCGACACATGCGAACTTGAAAGCCCAGGTCGATGAGTCACTGACAGAACTTGCGTTGCTCGCCGATACGGCCGGAGCGGAGGTCGTCGGCCGGATCACACAGGACCGCGATCATCCCGAGCCGGCAACGTACATCGGAAAAGGGAAAGTGGAAGAGCTGCATCAGCGGTTGAAAGCCGACTCGATTCCGCTGGTGATTTTTGACGACGATCTTTCTCCCGGCCAGGTGCGCAATCTTGAAGAGCTTATGGAATGCAAGGTCCTTGACCGCAGCGGATTGATCCTTGATATTTTTGCATCGCGTGCAAAATCGAGTGAAGCGAAAACACAGGTCGAACTCGCCCAGCTGGAGTATCTGTTGCCGCGCCTGACGCGTCAATGGACGCATTTATCGAAACAATTCGGCGGGATCGGCACCAAAGGTCCGGGAGAAACGCAGATTGAAACGGACCGCCGGCTCATCCGGACACGGATCAGCCTGTTAAAAGAAAAGCTCGAACGAATATCGAAACAACGCGTTACCCAGCGCCAGGGACGGACCAAACATACCCGCACGGCGCTGGTGGGGTACACCAACGTCGGCAAATCGACCCTTCTCAATCTTCTTGCAGGATCGGAAGTCTTCGTCGAGAACCGGCTCTTTGCAACGCTGGACCCGACCACGCGGCTTGTGCCGCTCAATTCTGCGGTCTCCATTCTTATGACCGACACGGTCGGCTTTATCCGTAAACTGCCGCACCATCTTGTCGCGTCGTTCAAGAGCACCCTGGAGGAAATCACTGAAGCGGATATCCTCCTTCATATTGTCGATATCTCAAGTCCGTACTTTGAAGATCAGATCAACGTCGTACAGGAAACACTGGAGGATCTCGGAGCCGGTGATACGCCGACCCTGATGGTGTTCAACAAAATCGACATGCTGCAGGACCGGAGCATTCTGCCGACCCTGACCGAGAAACATCCCAATTGCGTTTTCATCTCCGCGGCCCGGGGAATCAATATTCTCGGATTGAAAGAAGCCGTTGCCCAGATGCTGGAAAAGGAATTTCTGATAGAAGAGATCCTCCTGCCGGATTCAAAACAAAAGCTTATCGCGCAGCTCCATGATGTCGGAGAAGTGCTGGAACGAACATATGAAAATGAAAATGTGAGAATGAAGATCCGGATTCACCGAAGGGATAAGGAGCGCTTTTTGCAGATGGTGAAATGATTGCACGGATTACAGATGACACCGGTTTTATTCTCACCGTGTCATCCCGAGTGCGACGAACCGTCCGTGGACCCTTTCGGATCACATCAGGGTTCGATCGTCTTTATTATCGTCTCGCCTTGAAATAATTTCTTCACTTCATCGCCGGCATGCACCGTCCCCAATCCTTCGCCAAAGTGCATGGGTATGACGAGTGATGGATGAAAACTATTTGCCGCGTCCGCTGCTTGCGCTGCGGTCATCGTATAGGTGCCGCCGCATGGCAGCAGCGCAATGTCCGTCTTTATCTCACGCATCTCCGGAATGAAGTCCGTATCTCCCGCGTGATAAATCCTCTGGCCATGGGAGAAAGTGATGATATATCCCACCCATCTTTTTTCTTTCGGATGAAATTTCTTGTCGAGGTTGTACGCCGGCACCGTGGTCACGTTCCATGGCCCAACGGTATATTTTTTCCCGGGGAGAACGAGTACGGTGGAATCTAAAAATTTCGACACGACATCCTGTGGACCGACGATGATCGTCCGGTTTGTTTTAATCCTGGCGATATCTTCCATCGAAAAGTGATCGAAATGCGAGTGCGTGAGAAAGATAAAGTCCGCTTTCGGAAGCCCTGCCGGGATGATATACGGATCAATATACATCTGCAGGGAGTCGTCTTCAATACGGAACCCCGACTGCCCCAGCCAATGAATGTGTTTGATTTCCATAGATCCCCCCATCAGAACGAGAGATACAAGAGCACCGATCCAGAGGTTCATTATTTTCTCCGCACCAATTTTTCTTTCGCGTGTGCAAATCCCGGTTTGAGCACATCGTATATTAATGCGATACGCTGCTTATACGGCATGAATGCGCTCTTCATCGCATTAATGGTCAATTTTTCCAGGTCTTCAAATTTCAAGTTGAACGTTTCAGCCGCCGTGTAATACTCGTCGGTGAGCGTAATATTGCTCATGAGCCGGTCGTCCGTGTTCAGAGTACATCGGAATTTATACCGGTAGAGAATGCCGAACGGATGATCTTCCATTTTCTGGACGGCACCGGTATGCACGTTGCTCGTCAGGCAAATCTCGAGCGGAATCCGCTTGTCTAAAACATACTGGGCAAGGGTGCCCATATTCAGTACTTCGCCTTCCTTCACCCGCATATCTTCAATAAGCCGCGTGGCATGACCAATGCGGTGCGCACCGCACCATTGAATCGCCTGCCAGATGGATTCTTTGCCGAAGGCTTCTCCTGCATGAACCGTAATATTAAAATTTTCTCGCTGGATATATTCGAACGCATCCACATGTTTCTTTGGCGGATATCCGCCTTCTTCGCCTGCGAGGTCAAAGCCGATCACTCCATGATTTCTGAAATCGACGGCCAATTCCGCCATCTCGAGCGAAACGGTAGGATCCAAATGCCGCATCGCGCAAATTATTAAACCGTAATGGACACCGAAGTCTTTTTCCCCGCGTTCAAATCCCCGCAGAACGGCTTTCACGACCTTGTGCGGATCGAGCCCCCCGCCCGTGTGGAACACCGGGGCAAACCGTGATTCAATGTACACCACGCCGTCCTTTTTCATATCCTCAAGCGTTTCATAGGCAACACGCTCGAGCGCCTCTTCCGTCTGCATCACGCCGCATGTATGCTCAAATCCTTCGAGGAACAGCGCCAGGCTGCCGCGGTTCGCTCCGCGATGAAACCATTCCGCCAATTCCCCGGCATCGGCTGTCGGAAGTTTTTTATACTTCTGATCTTTTGCCAGATCAATAACCGTCTGCGGGCGCACACCGCCGTCAAGATGATCGTGAAGCAGCACTTTCGGCAGTGTCCGTATAAATTCTTTTTTTAATTTCATAAAATCTCTTTCTGGAAAGAACTGAAGTTGATTACTCTAATGTTCCAATGCGTTTTTCTACCTGAGAAAGAATGCTTCCATCCAGCACGAACCCCAGCGCCCGTTGTATATCATCGTACAACACCCGGTCCCGGTCCAGGTGTTTGATATGTTTACGAATGAACTGATATGCGGATTCGGTGCCCCTGCCGGCTTTCCATATTTTGCGACCGGGCAGTTTTCTCGCAAAGTCCATGCCCTGACATGCACAGAGCAATTCGATGGCGATAACCGTTTGAGCATTCCGCAGCACACGCCACGCCTTCTGCGCACTGATGGAACCCATACTGTTGTGATCCTCCTGGTTTGCCGAGGTTGGTATGGAATCGACGCTTGCCGGATGCGCCAGGACTTTATTTTCCGAAACGAGCGAAGCGGCGGTGTACTGTGCAATCATCAGACCGGAATTTAATCCGCCGTTGGGCGTCAGGAACCGCGGGAGGCCGCTCAGCGATCCATTGACCAGCCGTTCGATGCGCCGTTCAGAAATATTTGCCAGTTCTGAAAGTGCGATGGCGAGAAAATCCATCGCGAGCGCCATCGGCTGTCCATGAAAGTTGCCTCCTTCAAGGTGAATGCCGTCTTCAGGAAAAAGAAGCGGGTTATCATTTGCAGAATTTATTTCTATGGAAACATTCGCGGCGGCATAATCGATTGCATCGCGCGAGGCGCCATGCACCTGAGGGATGCACCGGATGGAATAGGCATCCTGGACGCGCGTATCGTTACGCCGGTGAGACTCGCGCAAGTCGCTCCCCTGCATTAATCTCCGCATATTTTTTGCCGCTGCAGATTGTCCTTTGTAAGGACGGAGCCGGTGGATCCTGGCATCAAACGCCGTATCGCTTCCGCGTAGTGCTTCGACGCTCACCGATGCGGCAATGTCCGCTATTTTTGCCAGGCGTTTCGCCTGGTGCACTGCAAGGACGGCGTACGCCGTCATCATTTGTGTACCATTGATAAGGGCAAGTCCCTCCTTCGCCGTCAGCCGGACGGGCTGCAGTCCGTTCCTCCGAAGTACTGCACGCGAATCGACCGGTATACCGTTTGTCCGTTGCCCCTTCTCTTTCCGAATGATCTTTCCTTTTCCCATCATCGCAAGAACCAGATGCGCAAGCTGAACGAGATCGCCGCTTGCCCCCACGGATCCCTGCGAAGGAATGGCCGGAATGATGCCGCGGTTTAACATATCCAGCAGCAAGTTCACCGTCGACAGCCGTATCCCCGAATATCCTTTTGCGAGCGCGTTGATGCGCAAGGCGATCATCGCCCGCACTACTTCTTCCGGTAAAAAGTCGCCTGTTCCGGCTGCATGGCTGAAGATCAAATTTTCCTGAAGCTGTTCGATATCCTCTGCCTTGACCCGGACGTTGGCAAATTCTCCAAAACCCGTCGTCACACCATAAACCACTTCGCCGTTATTGGTCCATTGTTCAACGAGTTTTCTCGCACGGAGAATATTGCGTTTTGCAGCAGAGTTCAATTTTGCCCGGGCCGTATCGTATGCAAGGTCAAATACTGCAGGTATTGTCAGCTGGCGACCGTCGAGAATGTAGGTTTTCATGAAAGATCGATCGATTATGAGAAATTTGTAGTCTAATGTAGTGGTGGATGGTGTCAATTTCAACCATTCTTTGGTCAGAACAGCGGAGAAAGCAATTGACTTTTCAAGCGAATCTGGTTATTATTTCCTTGAGTAGAAATTACAAAAATTGATGCTTCGCGATACGAAATTCTTTCCAAATTCGACGCCGAAATCAATCATCAAAGTGCGCTGATAGGGAAAGTGCATAAGCCTGCAAAAGTGACCAATTATGAGTGAAGATAAAATTCAAGTCCTCATCGCCGACGATGAAGATCCGCTTCGAACGACTATCGCCGCCTGGCTTGCAGATGAAGGATTTGAAGTTCAGCAGGCTGCGGATGGCGTTGAAGCAATAAAAAAGGTTCAGGAAAAGGATTTTAATATTGCCATTCTTGACATCAAAATGCCCGGTGCCAATGGATTAGAGGTGCTTCGTTACATTAAAAAAAATTCCTCCCAGACAGAAATCGTTATGATGACGGGGATGAGCGACGTGAGTATGGCGGTAGAGGCGATGAAACTTGGCGCCAAGGAATATCTGACGAAGCCCATTGACCTGGATCAGCTGGTCCCTCAACTTAAAGGAATAATCCGTGCGCGAGACGCTGAAGACCGCATCCGCCGGCTGCAATCGGAACACACGGCGCGGCTTCTGTTCGATCTTCACAATCCCATTGCAGGCCTGCGCCAGAGCATCGGTTATTTGCTCAAAGGGATGGCGGGTTCGCTCGGCGATCACCAAAAAGAATTGCTGGGCTATATGACCACGTCCATCGACAAGGTGATAAATCTTCTGACCGATATGATGGACTTGACAAAACTTGAAGGCGGGCGCGTTCGATTAAATAAAGGGATCAGCAATGTGAGCACTTCGGTGCAGAATATCACACACGAATTTCAAGTCCCGATTCAAACAAACAACATCACCCTGGATGTCTATTCAGAACCGGATCTGCCATCGCTGGAATACGATTCGGAAAAGATCGAACAAGTGTTAAAAAATTTTATGGGCAATGCAGTAGGCCACACTCCCGCTCAGGGCGCCATTGTCGTCCAGGTGCGCAAAGTGGCCATGGTCCTCGAAGAAGGACAGCAGCCGACCGACCATGTCCTGGTCTCGGTGTTCAACAGCGGCGCCGGCATTCCGAAGGAGGAGCTGCCGCTTATTTTTGACCGCTACCGCGATCTCGTCACCGGGAAATCCGATAAACAAACAATGTCAGGGCTGGGGCTCATCATTTCACAGCGTATCATTGAAGCACACAACGGAAAAATCTGGGTTGAATCGGAAGCCGGGAAAGGCGCCACATTTTATTTCGCACTTCCCATCCGATAATTTTTTTTAACCGCATACCTCTATGAAAACTGACAGCATTTCCATTTTAGCCGTTGACGACGAGGAATCATTCCTCCAGGTTATTCAGGCGTTGCTTTCACAGGAAGGATACAACGTCGATGTTGCAAAGGACGGCGTTCTCGCGATCAACGCGCTGCAGCAGAAAATATATGATCTCGTTCTGCTCGATGTAAGGCTTCCGCGGGTCGATGGAGTGGAAGTGTTGAAGTTTATCCGCGACCATTCATTCGATACGCAAGTCGTGATGCTCACGGGGGTGCATGATGTGAAAATCGCGGTCGAGTGCATGCAATTGGGCGCGTTCAACTACGTCACGAAGCCGTACACAGGAGATGAGCTTCTTGCGGTCATCGAACATGCGATGGAGCGCAAACGGCTCAGCCTCGAAAACAAAGTGTTGAAATCGGAACTTGCGCGTCACACGTTCGCCGGCAACATCGTCGGCGAAAGCAAACCGATGCTGGAGCTGCTGAACATCTCGGCCAAAGTAGCCCCCACCGATTCCCCCGTCCTGATTCAAGGTGCAAGCGGTACCGGGAAAGAACTTGTTGCCAATTTTCTGCATAAAAACAGCCTGCGGAAAGATCAGCAGTTTGTTGCCTTAAACTGCGCCTCGATACCGGATAACCTGCTTGAAAGTGAATTGTTCGGGCATGAAAAGGGCGCGTTTACCGATGCCCATGTCATGAAACAGGGCATTGTGGAAATCGCCAACGGCGGTTCATTATTTCTCGATGAGATCGGCGAGATCAGTTTAATGATTCAGCCGAAGCTTCTGCGGTTTTTGCAAACCGGCGAGTACAGGCGCGTCGGGGGCAACAAGAATTTTAAATCGGATGTCCGGGTCATATCTGCAACCAATAAAAATCTTCACGATGAAATCGGCAGCGGAAAATTCCGTGAAGACCTGCTGTACCGCATCAATGTCATCACGCTCACGGTTCCCTCATTATGTGAACGGCGGGATGATATTCCCCTGCTCGTGGATTATTTTTTAAAGAATCGGGTGCGTCCACGCGAATTAAAAATGATCGAACCAAAGGCGCTCGAACTTCTTATGAAATACGATTGGCCGGGCAATGTACGGGAATTAGAAAATGTCATTGAACGGGCAAGCATTTTATGCAAAGACAACCTTATCTGCGTCGAAGATATCGCTCTCCCCATAGGAAAACGCTCCAGTCTCATCAAAGAACCTGCTGCGGCGGGTGGTGGTCCGCAAATCGGAAGTGCAATTTCTATCCATGAAATTGAAAAATTTCACATTGCAGGTGTGCTCAAAACTGTCGGCTGGAATAAAAACACGGCAGCGCAAATTCTCGGTATCAGTCTCAAAACACTGTATACAAAAATTCAGCAATATAATTTGACGAAACCATAGCAGCGTTCTTCGCCTGCTGAACCGGTTTGCACGCGCAGTTTCCAGAGCACGGACAACACGATATGCGTATTTACTTACTCCGACACGGCGATGCCTCCTCTCATTCCCGTTACAGCGACGAGGAACGCCCTCTTACCGAACTGGGGAACCGGCAGGCAGCCCTTATCGGTACTCTCCTGCAGCGATTACCCGGCGGCATCGATGTCATCCTCTCCAGTCCGCTGAAACGGGCGCAAGAGACTGCCGCTCTCGCCGGTTCACATGTCAAGAACCATCAGGTCATCCTCTGCGATTTCCTGCTCAACGGCGCCGATCCCCAGCAGCTCTTCGATCAGCTTGACGAACTTCACGCATCTTCCGTCCTTTTAGTCGGACACGAACCGCTGATGTCCGAACTCATTTCATTGCTCATCAGCGGCAAGAAGACTGCGGAAGTAGAAATGAAAAAATGCAGTCTGGCCCTGGTGGATATTTCAACTCCGATTCTTCAGGGCGCCGGGGTGTTGAAGGTTCTCATCCCTGTTGAACTGTTCACGTAACGTTCAGAATTCCACAAAGGAAAATCTATGGAGCTCAAATCAATAAAAATTGAAAAACCTGAATCAACGAATTTCATTCTCGGACAGTCGCACTTCATCAAAACGGTTGAAGATATTCACGAAGCGATTGTCCAGATTAATCCGCAGATGAAGTTTGGACTCGGTTTTTGCGAATCCTCCGGGATGGCGCTCGTCCGGTGGACTGGGAACGACGACGGGCTTATCGCGATGGCAAAAAAAAATGCGCTCTCACTCTCCTGCGGACATTGCTTTATCTTGTTCGTGGAAAATGGTTATCCGATCAACATTCTGAATGCCATAAAAGCCCTTCCGGAAGTTTGCACTATTTTCTGTGCGACCGCGAATCCGGTTGAAGTCATTGTTGCAGAAACCGAACAGGGCCGCGGTATTCTCGGGATCATCGACGGCGAAAGAACAAAAGGCATCGAGACCGACAAAGATATCGTCTGGCGCAAGGATTTTTTACGCAAAATCGGATATAAATCATAATAACGCGGTAACTCTATCGTGATCTCGCGGGACACACTTCTTCGCCGGAATGGCTGGATCCGTCACAACGGGCAATTTCTCCCATGCGATCAGCATGGGCACAAAAAAATATGCCATGAGCTTCACGTCACCGAAGAAGAAGCAGAACGAAACGGATGGATCAAAATTGCATGGGACGGGAACGGCCTTGAAGTCCGCGTCAATCCGGCTTCTGATCCCACCCAGGACCAACTAGATACGCTGTGGGATTGGTGCATTATCCATCAGGACAAGTTCGGACTGAATGCGAAAGAAACGTTTGAGCGGTTTAAAAAATCGTTGCAGCAACCTGATAGCTGAGAACCAGAGAGGACAACAGATGATCTCTCGGAGCAGCGTATTTCATGAAACCACTTTCGGTGATCGAAAGGCGGCACTATGAAACAAAAAATTCGCACCATTCGTGCACCGCGCGGTACACGGCTCGCCTGCAAGGGCTGGATCCAGGAAGCCGCACTGCGGATGTTCATGAATAATCTTGATCCCGAGGTGGCAGAAAAACCTCAGGAATTGATTGTCTATGGAGGGACGGGAAAAGCAGCCCGTAACTGGCAGTGCTTCGATGCGATTGTCGGTAGCCTGAAATCCCTCGAGAATGACGAAACACTGCTGGTGCAATCCGGAAAACCGGTCGGCATTTTCAAGACGCATGAGAATGCGCCGCGGGTCCTGATCAGCAATTCCATGCTTGTGCCGCAGTGGGCAACGTGGGAAGAATTCCGCCGGCTGGAAGGACTCGGCCTGACGATGTACGGTCAGATGACGGCGGGCAGCTGGATCTACATTGGCACTCAGGGAATATTACAGGGAACATACGAGACCTTTGCCGCAGCCGCGGTGAAGCATTTTGGAAAAACCCTTGCCGGTAAATTCCTGCTCACCGCAGGACTCGGCGGTATGGGCGGAGCACAGCCCCTTGCGGCAACCATGAACGGAGCCGCCTGTCTGGTCGTGGAGGTCGATCTGAATCGCATCAAGCGCCGGCTCGAAACAGGCTACCTCGACACGATGACCAACAATCTCGATGATGCGCTCGCACAAATCCGTGCGGCAAAAGAAAAGAAAATTCCATTGTCCGTCGGCCTGCTGGGAAATGCGGCTGAGATCATTCCAAAAATTGCGGCAGGGAAATTCCTGCCCGATATCGTCACCGACCAAACGTCAGCCCACGATACGTTGAACGGCTACGTTCCGGCCGGCATGCGTTATGCCCAGGCGCTTGACCTCAGGAAAAAAGATCCGCAGCAATATATCACCCGTGCCAAAGCGTCCATCGCCGAACATATGCGGGGGCTGTTGAAACTCAAGCAGCGGGGTGCTGTTGTATTCGATTATGGAAATAATATCCGCGGCGAAGCGTATGCCAACCGCGTCAGGAAAGCGTTCGACATACCCGGATTTGTCCCGGAATATATTCGACCTCTCTTCTGTGATGGGAAAGGCCCATTTCGATGGGCGGCTCTTTCCGGCGATCCGGAGGACATTTTCCGCACGGATCAGGCGGTCCTGGAGAGGTTTCCAGAAAATAAACAGCTCTGCACCTGGATTCATAAAGCTCAAAAGGAAGTGGATTTTCAGGGATTACCAGCCCGAATTTGCTGGCTGGGGTACGGTGAGCGCGCCGCGATGGGAAAAATTTTTAACGATCTCGTAGCAGCCGGAGAAGTGAAGGCTCCCATCGTCATCGGCCGCGACCATCTCGATTGCGGCAGTGTCGCATCTCCGAATCGCGAGACGGAAAAAATGCTCGATGGCAGTGATGCCATTGCGGATTGGCCCATTCTCAATGCGCTGCTCAATGCAACGGGAGGCGCAAGCTGGGTCAGCGTTCATCACGGGGGCGGGGTCGGTATCGGTTTATCGATTCATGCCGGAATGGTCGTTGTCGCAGACGGGACAACAGAGGCCGAAGCAAGACTGCAGCGCGTACTGACGTACGATCCGGGTATGGGTATTATTCGCCATGCAGATGCCGGATATAAACGCGCAATAGGCAATGCAAAAAAATGGGAAATAAAGATTCCCATGGCTCAATCCACGAAGGACTAAACGGAACACACGCCGCTTCTCATTGAAAATATTGTACCAAGTGGATGCAGTTATTATTTGAACAAACCTCAATCATTAAACTTCGTGGAGAAAATTATGCACGCATTCGGTCACATCGAAATACCGACGACCAATCTTGAGAACGCAAAGAAATTCTTCGGCGCTGTTTTTGGCTGGACATTTTCCTATATCCCTGAAATCGATTATACGTTGCTTCATACGGGAAAACATCCAAACGGCGGTTTCGAAATTGTGAAGCGTCTCCCCAAAAAAGGCCAGGTCAGCATTTATATTGAAACCGGGGACATTGACAGCACATTGAAAGCCGTTCGCAAAGCACGCGGCAAAGTGTTGATGAAAAAAACACCGGTCGGAACGATGGGCTCGCGGGCACGGTTTGCGACACCGGAAGGCGTTGAGTTCTGTCTCTGGCAGCCGGCACCCAGAATGGTGTGACGGTGTCTTGAACCCATCCGGGAAACCATCAGCTTGATTCCAAAGCATTATCTGCTTTTCTTGTACTGACCAAGAGCGTGTTATGGACCTTCTCATAAAAAATATCAAGCAGCTCGTCACCGTACGCGCAAACGGCAAGCCGTTCAAGTCCGGCAAAGAGATGCGCGACCTTGGTATTATCGAGAATGCGACCATCCTGATTCAAAACGGATTATTTAAATGGATTGGTTCAAGCAGTGAATTCGACCAGCCGGTGGAAGGACACCTTGACGTGATTGACGCGACCGAATCCGTCGGGCTTCCCGGATTTGTCGACTCCCATACCCATTTGCTCTTTGCAGGTTCGCGTGAAGATGAATTTGCCATGCGCGTCGAAGGGAAATCATATCAGGAAATCGCACAATCCGGCGGAGGAATTCTCAATACGGTCCGGGCAACGCGAACGGCAACCAAAAAGGAACTGAAAAAACTCGCCCGGCGGCATTTAGAAACGATGCTGACGGAGGGGACAACGACCGTCGAAATCAAATCCGGTTACGGCCTGACGGAAAAAGATGAAATCAAAATGCTGGAAGCGATCAGCGACTTGACCGATGAATGTCTGATGGATGTCGTGCCGACATTTCTCGGAGCGCATGCAGTACCGCCTGAATTTAAAGACCATCCCGATGGATATGTGAACCTGATCTGTACACGCATGCTTCCGTACATTGCGCAGCGCAAATTGGCGGTATTTTGCGATGCATTCTGCGAACAGGGATATTTTTCCGTTGCACAATGCCGGACCATTTTTGAAACTGCAAAAAAGCTCGGCATGGAAATAAAAATCCATGCGGATCAATTCACTCAAACAGGTGCGTCGAATCTCGCAGCGGAATCGGGCGCCCGCTCCGCGGATCATCTTGAACAAATCGATGACGCGGGGATTGCCGCATTGAAGAAATCCGGTACCGTTGCCACGGTCCTGCCCGGAGCTTCGTTTTTTTTAAACAGCCGTTATCCGGACGCAAGAAAAATGATCGATGCGGATCTTTCCGTGGCCATCGCAACCGATTTCAATCCCGGATCCTGCATGTCTTACTCGATGCCCATGATGATGACGATCGCCTGCACCCACATGGCGCTCACGCCGGAAGAAGCCATTACTGCGGCCACGCTGAACGGGGCGGCTGCACTGGGGTTATCTGAAAAACTCGGCAGCATTGAGATCGGCAAGCAGGCCGATATTGTCCTGTACGATGTTCCAGGCTACCGGTATCTCCCGTACCATTTCGGAACGAACCACGTCGCAAAAGTGATCAAGCACGGAACGTATTTCGATTTTTAACCGCGAAAGTTCTCCCATGCAAAAGATTGTAGAATGCGTCCCAAATTTTAGCGAGGGACAAAATCAAAAAACGATTGATGCAATCAGCGCAAGCATCCGCGCAGTGACGGGAGTGCGCTTGCTGAACATTGAGCCGGATAAAGATTACAACCGGACCGTCGTCACGTTTATCGGCGAACCGGAAGCGGTGCTGGAGGCGGCATTTCAGTCCACAAAAACAGCGGCAGAACATATTGACATGGCGCATCACAAAGGGGAACATCCCCGCATCGGTGCCGCAGATGTCGTCCCGTTTGTACCGATCAGCGGTACGGCGATGGATGAATGTGTGGAACTTGCGCGCCGCTACGGACAGCGGGTTGCTTCTGAGCTGCGTATTCCGATATATCTGTATGAATTCGCCGCACGTTCCCCTCAGAGAAGAAATCTTTCCGACATCCGGATGGGTGAATACGAGAGTCTTGCCAAAAAGCTGGGAGATCCTGCATGGAAACCGGACTATGGCGAACCGGTCTTCAATTCAAAATCCGGAGCCACGGTCACCGGCGCTCGAAGTTTTCTCATTGCCTATAATGTCAATCTCAATACCGGAGATGTGAAGCTGGCGCACGAAATAGCGCTGCGGATCCGCGAGAGTGGACGCGTTATGAAAGACCGGTTCGATGTTCCGGTCAAGAATGAAAAAGGCGAAGTCATTAAAATCCCGGGCACGCTGAAATCGGTCAAAGCCCTCGGTGTGATGCTTGAACGGTTTCACATTGCGCAAGTTTCTATGAATCTTGTGAATTATGAAATAACATCGATGCACGATGCCTATGAGGAAGTGAATAAACAGGCGCAATCACTCGATATTCAGGTCACGGGAAGTGAACTGGTCGGCCTCACTCCGCTTGCCGCCATGCTGAACGCGGGAAAATTCTATTCCACCGGCACCATCCTGAACGAACAGGAATATGTTGCGCGTGCAGTGGAAAAATTAGGATTGGACCAATTAGAACCGTTCGACGCAAAGAAAAAAATTATAGAGTATCAGTTATAAAAAGCGCAGCAATAAACTTTTACACGTCTCCGTTTGAAGGTCAAGAAGAGGGTCAGATATGCTCACATCTCTTTCGGTCAATGAATTTCTGAATGAAACGGCATCGAGTTCACCGGCGCCAGGCGGCGGGAGCGTCTCTGCGCTTGCGGCTGCACTGGGAGCGGCGCTGACGTCCATGGTATGCCGGCTGACCATCGGTAAAAAGAAATATGCGGGGGTACAGGCCGTTCTGGAGGGAGTGTTGAAGCAGTCCGAAATACTTCGCCGCAAGTTCGAATCACTTATTGATGAAGATACTGCCGCATTCGAAAAAGTGATGGCCGCGTATGGATTACCAAAGGAATCGGAAGAACAGAAATTGAATCGTGCAGCGGCAATTCAGGAGGCGACAAAAACAGCAACGATCGTTCCGCTGAACCTCATGGAATTATGCCTGGAAGGAATAGATCTTGTCCGCATTATTGCCGAACAAGGAAATCAAAATTCGATTTCCGATGCCGGTGTTGCCGCACTGATGATCCAGGCCGCAGGTGAGGGTGCCGCGTTGAATGTGAAGATTAACCTCGGTTCCATACAGGATTCGCACTTTACCAATCAAACTCATGCCCGGCTGGAACAGGTCCGAACTTCACTGGAGGCTCTTGCCTCTCAAATTCTGAATAGGATAGCCAAACAATTACGGTAATCACCGCCGATCATGCCGGCCGTTTCAGCGCTTCTTTCAGGCATGCTCCGAGAATTTGAATGCCCCGTTCGATTTTGTGCTCAGGGGTATGAGAATATGCTAACCGGATATGACTGTTGTCCTTCCCTTCCGGATCGAATGTCTTGCCAATGACAAACACGGCACCTTTTTCAATACTGGCCTTGAGCACCGCCGTTATGTCAATGTTCGGAGGCAATTTCAGCCAGATATAAAATCCGCCTTTCGGCTCCAGCCAGGTAATTTCCTCCGGGAAAAAAGTCCGGATGGCAGCAGCCATGGTGTCTTTACGCCGCTTGTAGACCTCGCGCATTTTAATTATATAGAGCTCCATCTTGCCGGTTCGCAGGAATTCATTTGCCAGGACCTGAGTAAAATTCGGCGAACAGGCATCCATGGACTGTTTGCAGAGTTCCGCTTTTTGATAAATCTCCTGAGGAACCAGCATCCATCCCAATCGGAATCCAGGACCGAGAATTTTGGAAAACGTTCCGGTATAGCAGATATCCAGTTCATGTTCATACAGTGTCTTCATCGGGACAACCCGTTTCCGGGCTTCCTCATCGAAATAGAGTTCGCCGTACGCGTCGTCTTCGACGAGCATGAGATCATGCTCTTGAAGAACCGGCACCAGCTCCTTTTTCCGTTGCTCGGTGTAGAGCGTCCCGGCCGGATTATGAAAGTTGGGCGTCAGATATATAAATTTAGGCGGCCGGGATTTCGATTGGTCCAGAAAACTTTTTAATAACGGAACGTTTATGCCGTCACGGTCCAGATCAATGCCATGAAGAATTGCCTGATAGGACTTGAATGCTGAAATCCCCCCGATAAAACAGGGGTTCTCCGTGACGACCAAATCCCCCGGGTCAATAAATACTTTTCCGAGAATATTGATCGCCTGCAAAGAGCCGGTGGTAATCATCAACCGGTTTGTTTCAACCGGCATGCCCTTCTTTTTAAGATACTCCTTCAGGGATTCGAGCAGCGGAGGATAACCCGGTGTCGGACCGTATTGAAATGCCGTTTGCTTGATATCGAACGGAAGGTGGTTATAGATCTCATCAATTTCTTCAACGGGAAACAGTTCATTGCCGGGCATACCGCCGGCAAATGAAATAATATCCGGCCGGGTTGCGATACTCATTAAATCCCTGATCTCGGAAGTTCTCAGCGACGAAACACTTTTGGAATATTTTATCATAATGGATTTTGGATTGGCACCATTCTTACACTTCGTAAATGTCGCTCGATTTCAGCAATTCCAATTTATGTTTTTGAAGGATTTCGACCGTTTGCTGGATGGCATCGGTGCGAAGAATAACCGTCGCCCGATTGTTCAGAGCAAACGCATACATATATTCTACGCTCACGCCTTCCGAAGAGAGAATCTGCAATGTTCGATGCAATCCTCCGGGCTCATCCGGTACGACGAGTCCGACGACTTCCGTGATATGAACGGCTACACCCCTGGAATTCAATATTTGCTGCGCTGCATCCGGCTTGTTCACAATCATACGAAGCACGCCGAAATCGGATGTGTCGGCAATACTGAAGGCAGAAATATTGATTTGTGCCGAAGCCAGGGCTTCGGTCACTTCTGTCAGCCGGCCCGACTTATTTTCGAGAAATACTGAAAGTTGTTTTATGATCATGGCACCCTACTTTAATTTACGGTTATCGATGACCCGTTTGGCTTTTCCTTCGCTGCGTTCTATCGTTTTTGGTTCTACCAATTTTACCGTCGCGCTGATGCCCAGGGTCGATTCTATGTTGTGCTGGATTTTCTTTTTCAGGTCTTCCAATTTTTTAATCTCGTCAGAAAAGAATTGTCCCTCCACCTCCACCCAGACTTCGAGTATATCGAGATTATTCACGCGGTCGACCATAAGCAAATAATGCGGTTTGGTTTCGCTCATCTCGAGCAGGACCGTTTCGATTTGAGATGGGAAGACATTGACGCCCCTGATAATCAGCATACCATCAGAACGGCCGAGGCATTTTTTCATACGAACAATCGTACGGCCGCAGTCGCATTTTTCACGATTCAGGACGGTGAGATCCCTCGTCCGGTACCGGAGCAGCGGAAGGGCTTCCTTGGTCACGCATGTAAATACCAATTCCCCGATTTGACCGTCCGGAAGCAATTCAAGGGTGTGGGGATCGACGACTTCAGGAATAAAATGATCTTCAAAAATATGCAATCCGTTCTGGCATGAGCATTCAGAGGCCACGCCTGGTCCAATCACCTCGCTTAATCCGTAAATATCTATCGCCTTAATCTTTAATTTGTTTTCAATTTCACGGCGCATTTCTTCCGTCCATGGTTCTGCACCGAACACCCCCGCTTTGAGCTTCAGTGATTCACTTGAAATGCCGGCATCGATCATTGCCTCCGCTAAATAGAGAGCGTAGGAAGGAGTACAGGCCAGGATGGTGGACCCGAGATCCTGCATGAGTTGTAATTGACGCTGCGTATTCCCCCCGGAAACAGGAATGACGGTTGCACCGATCTTCTCCGCGCCATAATGAATACCCAGACCGCCTGTGAACAAACCGTAGCCGTACGCAATGTGCAGGACGTCGTTCTTGCCGCCCCCGGCGGCGCTCAGCGTGCGGGCGACCACTTCCGACCAGATTTCAAGATCTTTCCGTGTATACCCCACCACCGTCGGCTTTCCGGTTGTGCCGCTGGACGCATGAACGCGGACAACCTCGGAAGACGGCACCGCAAACAACCCAAACGGATAATTGTCACGCAAATCCTGCTTTGTGGTAAACGGAAGTTTTTTCAGTTGATCGATTTTCTTGACGTCGCCAGGCTCAATACCGCTTTGCTGAAATTTTTGGCGATAAAAAGGCACATTATAATAAAGCTTTTCCACCATCGCGGACAACCGTTCACCCTGCAGTTTCACAAGCCGTTCCCGGTCCATGCATTCAATATATTCATTCCATATCATGTCTGATTCTTTTCTGTTGTGTATGTTACGGGGGTGACACAATTAAAGACTTTTTTTCATAAGAATAAACCATTATGTGGGAACGAAAGATTGGAACTCTTTCCTGCTGAATCTCAGTAGATTTTTTTGCACCTTGATGGTGCAGTGCAACAGAGAGAACGAATAAAATCAGAGAGAGTACGGCTCAGAGCCGCTCTTCGCGGTGCGGTCCAGGGTGTCGGGTTTCGGCCTTTCGTCTATCGATTAGCGTCAGCGATGAACCTGCCGGGCTGGGTATCAAACTCCGCACAAGGTCTCTTTGTTGAAGTCGATGGTGAGAAAGAACTCCTCGATCAATTTCTCCTCCGCTTACAGAGAGAAATTCCGCCGCGGGCATTTATTCAAAGTCTTGAGTTTTCATTTCTCGATCCCGCCGGATTTACCTCTTTCGAAATCCGTCAAAGCGATTCCGGCGGGATAAAAGCGGCGATCGTTCTTCCCGATAGTTCCACATGCCCCGACTGTCTGAAGGATATTTTCGATCCTTCAAACCGGCGCTACCGTTACCCTTTTACCAACTGTACAAACTGCGGGCCCCGCTTTTCCATTCTGGAATCGTTGCCGTACGATCGGCCGAATACCTCCATGAAGAAATTTTCGATGTGCCCGGAATGCAGCCGCGAATATCAGGATCCGCTCGACCGGAGGTTTCATGCCCAGCCCAATGCATGCCCGGTGTGCGGACCGAGGTTAGAGTTCTGGGATGCAAAAGGAAATGTCGCCGCCGAGGGGAACGACGCACTGGTTCAGGCGGAGGAAATGATCCGGGCCGGAATGATTGTTGCCGTCAAAGGGCTCGGCGGATTTCATCTGATGGTTGATGCCGGGAATGATGCCGCAGTCCTGCGCCTGCGTAAGCGAAAACACCGGGAAGAAAAACCGCTTGCGCTTATGTTCCCATCACTTGAAGCAGTCGTACGGGAATGCGAGGTGAATCAATTTGAGGAACGGCTCCTGCTCTCTCCGGAATCCCCCATCATTCTCTTCAGGAGATTATCCGGAAGCAACCGGCAGACCGTTATTGCCGAATCGATAGCGCCCTCAAATCCCTATCTTGGTATCATGCTGCCGTACACACCGCTCCACCACCTGCTCATGCAGGATCTTGCATTTCCGGTTGCTGCAACCAGCGGCAATCTGTCGGAAGAACCGATTTGTATCGACGAACATGAAGCGCTCCATCGCCTTGAGGGAATCGCCGACGCGTTCCTTATCCACAACCGGCCCATTGTTCGACACGTGGACGATTCTCTCGTGCGCGTCATGATGAATCGCGAGCTGGTTCTTCGGCGGGCGCGTGGATACGCGCCATTGCCCATCTCCGTAGAGAACCCGCACACATCATCTCTCCTGGCGGTCGGGGCGCATCTTAAAAACTCCGTTGCGCTGGCATCGAACGAAAATATTTTTATCAGTCAGCATATTGGCGATCTGGAAACGAAAGAATCCCTGGACGCATTTCACCGCGTCGTTGCAGATTTTGAAACGATGTACCAAACCACACCCGGGACCATAGTGTGCGATCTGCATCCCGAATATCTCTCATCGAAATTTGCAAGAACTTCCGGCATTCCATGCATAGAAGTACAGCATCATTACGCACACATCGCGTCCTGCATGGCGGAGAACCAGCTGCACGGCACACTCCTCGGTGTCGCATGGGATGGAACGGGATACGGGCTCGACGGAAATGTCTGGGGAGGAGAATTTTTATTAACAACGGAGACCTCGTTTGAACGCGTCGCCACCCTGCGCTCATTCCTCCTGCCCGGTGGTGAAAAAGCCATTCAAGAGCCGCGGCGAATCGCTCTCGGTATTTTATATGAGATGCTGGGAGATGAAGTTTTTCATCATCCCGGCCTCATTTCCCGGGAGGCGTTCACCCCCGGAGAACTTGACATCATAAAACAAATGATTATGAAACACGTTCATACACCGGTCACGACCAGCGCAGGCAGGCTCTTCGATGCTGTAGCGTCGATTATTGGATTAAGACAGATTGTGAATTTTGAAGGTCAGGCAGCGATGGAATTGGAGTTTTTAACAACGGAATTATCGTCAAGCGAGAGTTATGCGTTTGCAATTCAAGACCCCTTCAATCCGGACAACCGCAAAAATCAACTCGGCCCGCTTATCATCGACTGGTCTCCAATGATTCATTGCATTTTGGACGACGTTCGCAGCCGTATGGGGATCGGCCGCATCTCCGTTAAATTCCATAACACTCTTTCGGAAATAATAGTGGCAGTGGCAAAGAGGATGAATAAATCTCGTGTGGCACTTTCCGGCGGCTGTTTTCAGAATAAATACCTTACGGAACATACCATCATCCGGCTGAGAGAAGAAGGTTTTCATCCGTACTGGCATCAGCGGGTTCCGCCCAATGACGGAGGAATCGCACTGGGACAGGCGTATGCCGCTCTCCGTTTGAATTCGGATAATCTCCGGGCAAAGAGAAACCGCTTGATTGTTGATTCAGGAATTTGATAATTAAATAAGTAAAGGAAAATATTATGTGTCTCGCCATTCCTGGTAAAATTTTAGAAATCGATTCCGGCGCCTCGCCCCTTATGGGGAAAGTCAGTTTCGGGGGCGTCAAGAAGGACGTGTGTCTTGAACTCGTTCCGGATGCAAAAATCGGCAATTACGTCATCGTTCATGTCGGATTTGCACTCAGTATTATGGATGAAGCAGAAGCGCAGGAAACGTTGAAGTTGATTGATCAAATGGATTTGCCAGGAAATGAGTAGGGCCTTTCGCACAAAGAACGCAGGTCGAGATACCCATGAAGTATATAGATGAATATCGTGACGGAGATTCAGCAGAAAAACTGGTGAACGAAATCCGTCAAGCAGTAAAACGCGATTGGACGATCATGGAAATCTGCGGCGGGCAGACACATACCATCGTCAAGTCCGGGATTGATGAGCTGCTCCCTTCCCGCCTGACCCTGGTCCATGGACCCGGATGCCCGGTCTGTGTCACACCGCTCGAACTGATCGATAAAGCGGTTGAAATTGCAATGCGGCCGGACGTCCTCTTCACATCGTTCGGCGATATGCTCCGTGTCCCCGGTTCTGAAAAAGACCTCTTGACCGTCAAAGCGGCGGGCGGCAACATCCGCATTGTCTATTCTCCTCTTGACGCATTGAAACTTGCCCAGCAGCATCCTGATCAGAACATTGTGTTCTTCGCCGTCGGATTCGAAACGACCGCTCCCGCCAACGCACTGGCAGTCTGGCAGGCGAAGCAGCTCGGCGTTAAGAATTTTTCCATCCTGTGTTCCCATGTCCTTGTGCCGCCGGCCATGGAGGCAATTCTTTCCTCGCCGATGAATCGCGTCCAGGGATTTCTTGCAGCCGGGCATGTGTGCACGGTGATGGGATTCGAGGAATATATTCCGCTGGCATCGAAGTATCACGTGCCCATGACCGTTACCGGTTTTGAACCGGTGGATATCCTTCAAGGGATTTTGATGACCGTGAGACAGCTTCAGGACGGACAAGCGACTGTGCAGAACCAGTACGCTCGAGTAGTCCGGCGGGAGGGCAATCGTTCGGCTCAAGAATTGATAAAAAAAGTTTTTATGGTCACAGACCGATCATGGCGGGGGATCGGGACAATTCCCATGAGCGGGTACCGGCTGCGAGATGAGTTTGGCGCGTTTGATGCGGAGAAATTGTTTGATGTGACCGCCATTCAGACACAAGAATCGCCGCTCTGTATTGCCGGGCAGGTCATGCAGGGATTTAAAAAACCGCACGATTGTCAGGCGTTTGGAATTCAATGCACCCCGGAACACCCGCTCGGCGCACCGATGGTATCATCCGAAGGGGCGTGTGCAGCCTATTACCATTTTGGAAAAATCCGTCATTGAGGTTGTTTGTAAGAAATCGCACAATCAGAAATCGCTGTTTCGTTGGTTAAAGGAATATGAACAGATGAACGATCGACCGTCCAAACGAATCACGCCCTGGTTCCTTATTATCGTCTTTTTTCTTTTGGTGATCGGCATTCTTTCCATTGGATTCTTCTTTTATCAAGGACAACAACGCCACATTGAAACCGAGGCGAAGAACAATCTTACCGCTATTGCTGATTTAAAAGTTGATCAGATTGTCCAGTGGCGGACGGTGCAGATGAGCAATGCAGAACTCATTTACGACGATATCCTCTTTGTCAAGCAGGCGGCATCGTATTTAAATGCTCCTGCCGATGGAAACCGGAAACAGGAACTGCTCGATGCACTGCGTTCATACCAATACCACTTTCAATATGAATCGGCCTTGCTGATCAATGCAAAGGGCGAGGTCCGTCTTGCACTCTCGGTGCATGGGGACACCGTGGAAACAAACGTCCATGCACTCGTCAAGGAAGCGTTCCTTCTTCATAAACCGATATTTTCGGATCTCCACTTTACGGATTTTTCCTCTTCAGTCCACATGGATTTAGTGATTCCGCTCCTCGTGGTTCATCGCCCCGACACCACCGTCATCGGAGCGCTGTTGTTCCGGATCGATCCCAATCGTCATTTATTTCCCGTTCTCCGGAGATGGCCCGCTCCGAGCCGCAGTTCTGAAACACTGCTGTTGAAGCATGATGGGAGTGATATTCTTTATTTGAACGATCTGCGGCACCGACAGAACACCACAGCGAGATTCCGCCTCCCTGTTGCCAACGAGGAGCTTCCCGCATCAATGGCGGTGCGCGGGAAGGAAGGAATTGTCGAGGGGAAAGACTATCGCGGCGTCCGTGTCCTGGCCGCAATAAGAAAAATTCCCGACACGCCATGGTTTATGATCGCAAAAGTTGACCGGGGAGAAATCCTGGCCTCTCTTCAGCTGCAGGCATGGGCGATGGGATTGATCACCTTTCTATTCATTCTTTCCTCCGGCAGTATCATCGGTTTCTGGTGGCGGCATCAACAAACGCGTTTTTATCGTGAGAAGTACGAAGACCAGCTGGAACGTCAAATGCTCGTGAAGCATTTTGAATATCTCATTAAATATGCAAACGACATCATTTTATTAATCGATATGGATGGGAGAATTGTTGAAGCGAACGACCAGGCATGCAGGACATACGAATACACGCACGAGGAACTGCACAAGCTCAATATCCAGGATATCCGGACACCGGAAGGACACCATAAAATTGAGAAGCAGATGAAGCAGCAGCGTGAATCAGGAAGTGGTCTGGTCTATGAAGCGGAACATCGAAAAAAAGGAGGAGTGAAGTTCCCCGTAGAAATTAGTTCGCAATTTATCAGGATAGACAATGCCAAATACCTGCAATGCATTATCCGGGATATCACCGAGCGGAAACGTGCAGAGAAAACTCTTCGCGAGAACGAGGCAAAGCTTCAGGAAGCTCAACGTATTGCCGGCATGGGACATTATGTTCTTGATATCTCCACCGGACTGTGGACGAGTTCAAAGATGCTGGATGAAATTTTTGGAATCACGAAGAACACAGTGAGAAACATCGAATGCTGGGAAAGCATAATTCATCCGGAGGATCGCAATGAGATGTCCCGCTATTTGAACGACGATGTGATACGGAGAAGGAATCCGTTCAATCGTGAATACAGAATTGTTCGAGTGAACGATGGTGCTGTACGCTGGCTCCATGGTCTGGGGAATTTGGAATTTGGGACAGAGGGACAGCCGTTGAAGATGTTCGGTATCATCCAGGACGTGACGGAAAAAAAACGCGCGGAGGATACGTTACGGGAAAATGAAGATCGTTTCCGCAGGATCTTTGAGGAAGGTCCTTTGGGAATGATCACGTCCGGTCCGGACTTTAAATTTATGAAAGCCAATACGGCGTTTTGCAGAATGACGGGGTATGAGGAACATGAATTAACATCCCTCACCTTCAAAGATATCACACACCCGGAAGACCTCGTCAAGGACATCGAACCGATACAGAAGCTTTTTACCGGAGAACTCTCCATCTATCGTGTGGTCAAACGCTACATACGAAAAGACAAAGCAGTGGTTTGGGGAACCTCGACCATTTCAGTGGTTCGCGATAAACATAAACGATTTCTCTATTTTATCGCAATGATCGAAGATATTACCGAGCATAAACGCGCTGAGGAGGCGCTGCGGGAATCTGAAGAACATTTCCGGTCGCTGGCGGAACGTTCTCCGAATATGATCTTCATCAATTGCATGGGCCGGGTCGTGTTTGCCAATAAGCGATGTGAAGAAATAATGGGATACACGAAAGAAGAATTTTATACCCGGGATTTCGATATTTTCAATCTCACGGTTCCGGAATACCGGGATGCGCTCCGGGAAAATTTTCGAAGACATCAATCCGGGGAGGAAGTGCCCCCTCTGGATTATGCACTCGTCACCAGGGGCGGAAAAAGAATAGAGACCATTCTCTCAACAAAACTGATTGATTACAAGAACGAAAAAGCAATTCTGGGCATTATCACCGATATCACGGATCGAAAACAAACTGAAGAAATCCTCCGGGAAAGCGAAGAACGTTACCGGCGATTATTTGAATTATCGCCTGATACCATTTTTATACAAAGCGAAGGCAATATCGTTTTTATTAACGACGCAGGGGTGCGGCTGTTCGGCGCGACGTGCAAAGAAGACCTCATCGGGCGGCGGATCATCGACCTCATGCATCCGGATTATCGCAAGATCGTGGCCGAACGAATGGACCAGCTCAACAATCTTCGCCAGCCTGTTCCCATGATCGAAGAAAAATATTTGCGCATGGACGGCACTCCCGTGGATGTTGAAGTGATCGCAAATTCATATCTGTTCGAAGGAAAACCGGCTGCACAGGTTGTGGTCCGGGACATCACCGAACGCAAACGCGCTGAAGAGGCGTTGCTGCAAAGCGAAAGCCTGTTTAAAACACTGGTGGAATTTTCGCCCGTTTCCATTGCGGTCTTCTCCGGTCAGAACCAATCCATTGACTATGTCAGTCACCGGTTTACTGAACTCTTTGGATATGAACAATCCGACCTGCCCACCCTGAGCTCCTGGTGGCCGCTGGCATATCCGATGGAAGAATACCGGAATCAGATTGATGCGGCTTGGCGCGTTTCCACTGAATACTCACAGCGAGAACGGACAGAACCCGAACCATTAGAATCCGTCATCACGTGCAAAGACGGCTCGACAAAATACATAGAGTCCACCTTGATTTCCATGAGTGACCATACGCTTATCTTCTTTTCCGACCTCACCCAGCGCCGGATGGCAGAGGAAGCGCTCCGTCAAACGCACGCATTTAACGACCTGCTGATCCAGACCATGCCGTTTGGAATGAATATTGTCGATGAAGAAGGCAATATTCTCTTTGTCAGCAAAACGATGAAGGAAATGCTGACCGTTGATGTCGTGGATATGTGCTGCTGGAAAGTCTATAAGGACGATAACGAGCAATGCAGCGAGTGTCCGCTCAAGAGGGGAATTCCATTCGGCAAACC
This sequence comes from Ignavibacteriota bacterium, assembly GCA_003819715.1. Taxonomy (GTDB): domain Bacteria; phylum Bacteroidota; class Ignavibacteria; order UBA10030; family UBA10030; genus Fen-1298. The sequence continues at coordinate 28,303 of RPQN01000020.1, forward strand.
GGAAGTGATAGAGACCACCGGCGTTTTAGGCGGAAAAACCTTCCAGATCAGTCATGTCGGCATGATGTACGAAGGACGGAAGGCATTGCTGGAGGTATTTCAGGATGTGACGGAGCAAAAGAAACTCCAGCACGAGCTGATTCAGTCTCAAAAAATGCTCAGCATCGGCACACTCGCCGGCGGCATTGCACACGATTTTAATAACATTCTTGCCATCATCCTCGGCTATATCTCCATCCTTTCGACAAAGAAAGATGATCCGAAGAGGTTCTCCGAGGGTGTTCATGCAATTAAACAGGCGGTTGATCGAGGCGCAGGACTGGTGAAGCAAATTCTCACGTTTGCCAGTAAAACGGATGTCATGTTCGAACCAACGAGTGTTCCGGACCTCACACGGGAATTAGTGTCGATGATGCAGCAAACATTTCCGAAAACGGTTACGTTCAATCAAGACTTTGAGGCGGAACTGCCGGTCATCAATGCCGATCATTCGCAAATTCATCAGGTGCTGCTCAACCTCTGCGTCAATGCCCGCGACGCAATGCCGAAGGGCGGAGTCATTTCCATAAAAGCGGGTGTGGCAGCAGGCGAAAAACTTCTGGAACGCTTCCCTGCCGCGACCGAACAACAGTATCTCTACATTGCCGTCTCCGATACCGGAACAGGAATAGATGAAACAACCCGAACCAGAATATTTGATCCCTTCTTCACAACGAAAGAAAAAGGGAAAGGAACGGGATTGGGACTTTCCGTGGTGTACGGAGTGCTCCAGGCCCATCATGGATTCATCGATGTGGAAAGTGAAATGGGGAAAGGAACGACCTTTCGCTTATATCTCCCTGTTCAAAAAGACACGAACACGGAAGTCGATTCGGGTGCAAGAAAAGAACAGGTGATTGGAGGGAACGAAACGCTTCTGGTGGTGGAGGATGAAGACCTGCTTCTTGATATGATTCAGATTCTTCTTGAAGCGCATGGGTATACCATTCTCAGTGCAAAAGACGGCAACGAAGCGATAACCACATACGCGGAGCACGCTGGATCCATTGCCCTGGTCATGAGCGATATGGGCCTGCCGAAGCTCTCGGGCGAAGGGGTCTATTACAAAATCAAGGAAATAAATCCTGCGGTGAAGATGATCGTCGCGAGTGGTTTTTTTGAACCCGACACCAAGGCAACACTGGAAGCGGCCGGAGTGCTTGGATTTCTTCAGAAGCCGTACATTATTGAAGATGTGCTTGCGAAAATCAGGAAAGCATTGGATACATAATCACAACAGAGAACGATACTCATGGATGAACAACGGATGAACCTGAGCGCAGGTTTTGCCTGCCCTCTTCCGCTTTCAGAACACAAAAATATTCTGCTGGCCCATGGCGGCGGCGGGAATCTATCGCACCAGCTGATCAAGAATCTGTTCGCTTCACAATTTCAGAATGCATTCCTCGATCCTCTGCACGATGGTGCTATCTTTTCTGCCGGCGGAACGCGGTTTGCCTTCTCTACCGATTCGTATGTCATTCACCCTCTCTTCTTTCCCGGAGGGGATATCGGCACACTTGCCGTGAACGGAACGGTGAACGATCTTTCGATGTGCGGTGCGCGCCCGCTGTATCTTTCCTCTGCGTTTATCATTGAAGAAGGATTGCCCATGGAAGATCTCTGGCGCGTGGTGCGCTCCATGGATGCCGCAGCAAAAGCATCCGGCGTGCTCCTCGTGACCGGCGATACGAAAGTCGTCGATCGCGGAAAGGGCGATAAACTCTTCATTAATACATCGGGCATCGGCATCATCCCGGAAGGGGTTGATATCAGCCCGCGGCATGCACGCGCAGGCGATACGATTATCGTCAGCGGGACGATTGCCGATCATGGGATCGCCATCATGTCGGTACGGGAAGGATTGGAATTCGAAACAACAATTGAGAGCGATTGCGCCCCGCTGAACAGCCTGGTGGAAGCCATGGTGGCAGCAAGCCGGGATATTCATGTTCTTCGCGACCCGACACGCGGTGGCGTTGCGTCCGCACTCAATGAAATTGCAGAGAGTTCCTCACTCGGCATCTCGATCAGAGAAGAGAATGTCCCTGTTGCTGAAGAAGTGATGGGGGCTTGTGAGATTCTCGGATTCGATCCGCTGTATGTGGCAAACGAAGGGAAGATTCTTGCCTTCGTTGCTCCCGGCGCAGCGGAGAACATTCTTGCCGCCATGCGCGCGCATCCTCTGGGAAAAAACGCTGCAGTCATCGGCGAAGTTGTTTCCGATCATCCCGGCACGGTCATTATGAAAACGCGCATCGGCGGTTCACGCGTCGTGGATATGCTTTCAGGCGAACAATTGCCAAGAATTTGCTGAGGGTTGAGCTTCCTTCCTAAAATGAAAATGCCGGAATAATCTTCCGGCATTCCACATTCTTCATGCATCTCACATCCCCAGGTTACTTTCCCATGGTCTTCACCAACTCAGGGATAGCACTTTTGGGAAGCATCACGCCAAGCATTTTTAACTTCACAAAATCTTCATGAAAAAAGTAGTAGCCGGGATGAGAATTATTGCGGGAACCGGCACCGGAGTCCTTGATGAGGTACCACTCTGCTCCATTCTGTTGAGTATACCCGACCAGATGAATACCATGATCATCTCCGGTGGTTCCGTTTTTAAACCGGAAAATGCGTGCAGACTCGTCTATATATTGCGGTGGAATATCAAATGTCGGTATCACCGCAATGCCGGCATGCCCTTCGAGCCCCGGTTCCGAGACATCCCCGGCAAGGACTTCAGTATAACCGGAGCGTACGGCGCTTTTCACGGCAGACATAAAATCATTTAACGGGACGTTGAAATACGCTGAACTATGCCACCAATTATCCGGCACATCATACTCCACCCAGCTGTAATAGGGGCGGTCGGCAAAGGAGACCAGTTCCACGTAATCATCCAGATTCAACTTCACGATCTTCTCAAAATATTCCTTCGGCGTCATTTCCTTGTTGCCGACCAGAATTTTTTCCGGCGGTGCGCCGATGTAATGATTGAGAATGGATTTGACGCTCCTCTCGACTTCGTCTTCATTCCAATTGTTTGAAGTTTTGAGCGATTTGAGATATGTGTCCAATTCCGCAAACAATTTGGCATGATCGTGAAATGGCTGACCATGGAGCAATCCGGTGTACGCCTCCGCAGGAACGATGCCATGATTTTTCCATATCCGGATAACGGCATCCGACTGCGATCCTTCACCGAATTCCTGGTCACCGCGCGCCTGAACATATCCCCGCGCTTTCTCAATATATTCCCAATAGACCGTAAACAGCTCGGAGAGCTTGATCTCCCGTTTGCTCAACCGGAATATTTCTGATTCGAAAAATGAAGTGGTGGAAAAACACCAGCACATGCCGGAAACGGCCTGTGATATCGGTTTGTTGTGCCAGCTGGTCGTAAACTCCTTTATCGATTTCGGCGGGTTATACTGGCTAAAATCGACCAGCAGTTTTTTCTTCGCCGCTGCATCCTTCTTGTAAAATTTTTCCAGAGTGGTTTTGACGGAATCCCAAAACTCATTCTTCGATTCTACAAACACCGCCTTATCCCGGCGTTCCTGTTGAGCATAGACTTGCGCAGCAGTCAACAGGAACACCACAACGACTATGGTTATTTTTATCATACGGAGTACTTTCTCTTCACTCCCCATCCTTCATTCAGCAGTTAAAATGCAACGCCAAGGGAAATTAATAGGAGTGAAACATTCTGTTCAAATTCATAGTCTTGACTTGGACCACCAGTATAAAGAGGCTCCGACCATTTAAATTTTGGCTTGCTTGCAACATATTTTGCTCCCAGTGTCACATGACCGCCCAATATCACCTCGACATTTGCACCATAGGCAAACCCGGTGGCCGAACGTGATTCGAGCAGTGGCATACTTGTCGTTGATCCTGCTTGTGTAAAATCAATCTGTGGACTTTTTGCAAATAATGCACCAACGAGCGGGGCAACAAAGAAATTCGTTCCCGAAGAATTATCTGTTCCAATTTTTATACCCGTGAGAGCAAGAATCGACGTCCAACCGGTATAGCTATAATTTCCATATGGAATGTTTGCGGGAAGCTGTATTTTGTTTTGCGAATAACTGCCTTCAATGATCCAACCGACAGTCCCACCCGTCACAAATTGCGCACCTGCCGTCCAGCCAAGTTTCGCTTCCCCTTTTTTAGCATTGTCTTCCGCCGTAGCATTCTCATCATACTTTTTCCCAAAATCCCCCATGGGTAATGCCACTCCGCCGAAAATGCTGAACTTCGCTCCTGAACCTTCACTGCTGCTCTGGCCTTCATAGCTGCGTTGACCTTCCATGCTGCTGCGCTCATTCATCGGTTTTGTTTCTATCACCGGTGCGGATGCATCCTTGCTGATTTTTTCCACCTCCGTCATATTATAAACAAAAATATTCCCGTCGGCCGTTTGAATCTTTATCGTTTTATCCGGGATCATCTCAAGAATCGTTCCTTTAATAACGCTTCCATTTTTCAACTGAACGACATCTTTGGTCTGTGCGAACACTGCAGACACACTCAGTAGGACAAGCGCCGTTACAATGATAAGTCGTAGAGCTGTTTTCATGGTTCACTCCTTCTGTGTTGGTGGTGGTTGAGAGTTTGAACAATTACTGTTTTACTTTAATCAATTCGGAATTCGCCTCTTTCATGATGCTTTTAAGGGCGGTACACGTTCTGAATAGTACTAAACGCATATCACCCGGCACCGGACAAAGCACTTCAAAGTTCTTTGAATAATCAATTAGTATTCCACTCAGGTATCAGCAGTAATAACTATAAGATTGTTGATAAAAGCAAGAAAAACACCGTTTTGGCCACCTCTTTTTAAAAACGCATAATCCGCAGACATATCCCGTTTAAAATTCTACAAAATTATAGTTCCGGTCTATTCCACCGGCAGAGAGGATGGCCTTCGGGAACCATGAACGTTCCCGAACCGATCAACCGGAATCGGCAGGAGACAGAGAAGCGTCGTTCGCGGATCGGGAGAGTAATTCGTGTAAAGCCTCTTTTACAACTCGCTTGACCGATCGTTCTACCGAAGGCGTTATTTCATTCCCCGGAGAGAAATTGGCGCCTTCAATTCCGTAGACGAGAAGGTTCTCGGGCAGTGTCTTGAGTGCCCGCGCCAACTCGATCGCTTCGGCGAGACCAAATGCATGCGTCGAAAAACGAAAATATTTTGCCGGAATATTTTGTTTCGTTGCATCAATTTTCATGATGGTTCCCGAAGGGGCACCGGACGAGATTGCATCGACAAGAATAACGGTCTCATATCCCTGCCATGCTTCCATGAGCGCCCCGCCTTCGCCTTGGCTTTCTTTGAGCGTCACCGATCCGGAGATTTTTGTCCGGATCATCCGGGTGAAGAGCAGACCGGCACCATCATCACCGCGATATTCATTGCCTATGCCAAGAAGCAGAACCTTCTGTCTCTTGCCAGTCTCCACGACGTCACATCTCCGGAAGGTTCGATGGGAGTTACGCTTCTTCCCGTTCAAATCGGGACTGCGAGAATTCTGCCACCACCGGCTTTACCAGTCTCAGGTAATCGTACATTTTGAGCCGGATCGATCTCGTATGCGAGCATGCATTGAAGACAATGACATCGTCCTCGGCCAGTGATTTGTCCGTATACACCGGGAGCGCATATAAATTCCCGAATGGCGGCATTGCGCCGACTTCACAATCCGGGAAAATTTGCATTAAATCTTCTTCCGTCGCGAGATGAACATGTTTCGCGTTTAAGATATGATGCAGCACATGATCATTTAAGCGGTGATCTGCCGGCATCACCATCATACAGTATTTTCCATCGGTGTTTAAAATCAGAGTTTTTGCCAGTTCTTTTTCCGGTACGTGCGATGCCACTGCGACTTCATGTGCCGAAAATGCTGGAGCATGTTCAATGACTTCATAGTGCACATTGTTATGCTTTAAGTACTCTATGACATCGGAAAGCTTCGCCAAGGGTCACCTCCTGCTTCGTCGTATGTGAATGATACGGTCTCTCTGAGAATAATTTTGAGCGTGCACTGGAACACCGGTCAATCAATTTCACATTTCCCGCCTTCTCCTGCGTTGCCATCAATCTCAAGTTTCAGGAAATGGGTCGCACATGAGATACAGGGATCATAGTTCCGGATGGCCTGCTCACACTGCCATGTAAGTTTTTCTTGCGTCAGATGCAAGCGCGGCGGCACGAATTCGCGTAAATCCTGTTCGATGGTTTTCTGGTTTTGCGATGTGGGCGGAACGATCTTCGCATCAAGAATATTTCCCCGCTCATCCAATCGATATCGGTGATAGAGAATTCCCCTCGGGGCTTCGGTACAGCCGTATCCGATGCCCGCTTTCGGCTGAACCGCCACCGACGCTTTTTCCGGCGGTTCATATTCCTTGATAATGCGCAGGGCTTCTTCGCACGCATAAAGCATCTCCACCGACCGGACAATAATGCTCTTGAACGGGTTATTGGTGCCTTTTCCGATGCCGGCCGACCGTGCAGCGGATTGAGCAGCAGGCGTCAGCGCATCGAAATTCAAATTGTAGCGCGCCATCGGGCCGACGAAGTACGCACCGCGTTCTTTTAGTATAGAGTGGAGTGCGTTGGAATGTGAAACATGCTCCTCCATAAAATGATTTTCATATTCCGGAACCTCAATATCCAGGCCCTTATTCGAACAAAGCCGGCCGTTCATCATCGGGTACTCCCGCTCGTGGTGCAGTGCAACATATTCGTACGGGCGTTCAAAATCCGGAAACGGCAGTTTGGATACAAATTTCACTGTTTGAGCGGACGAATCGCATGCCCATTTCAACGGCTCGACGAATGTTTCGAGTTCCTGGCAGGTGGGCAGTTTATAGAAACCGCCGACGCGTACATTGATCGGATGAATTTCCCGGCCGCCCACCAGACCGACGATACCGTTGCCGATTTTCTTGATCTTTAACGCCATCTGAACAATGGGGCTGTGATCTTTTGCCATTTGGATGGCATCGGCATATCCAAGAAAATCCGGTGCGTGAAGCATGAAAATATGAAGGGCGTGACTTTCAATCCATTCACCGCAGTAGAGCAGCCGGCGGAGCGCGCGAAGCTGCCCGTCGACCGTTATGCCGAATGCATGCTCCATCGCCTGAACGGAACTCATTTGATATGCCACCGGGCAAATCCCGCAGATACGGGCGGTAATATCCGGTGCTTCGGAGTACTGCCGTCCCCGGAGCAATGCTTCGAAAAATCGAGGCGGTTCAAAGATATTGAATTTCACATCGGTCACTTTTTTGCCGCTGACCTTCACCAGCAAACCGCCCTCCCCTTCCACGCGGGCAAGGTAATCGACTTTTATCGTCTTACTTTTCATGTGCTTCGCTCTCTCTTCTGAATGCTTCAGCATATGCATTGAATCCGCGGAACAAGCGGACCAATTCATCATCTTTGATACCGAGTGAATTCCAGTAGGTACTCAACGACGATGTATTCGGAGTTTCCTTGGGCCCAAAGCAGCCGAAACAGCCGCGCGCGTATGACGGACAGAGTGCGTCGCAGCCCGCCTGGGTCACCGGGCCCAGACAGAGTGCGCCGTGTGTCACTAACTCGCACGTGATGAACCTCCGCTTGCATTCAAGACAAACGGCAGAGGCCGGTGTATTCGGTTTCCGTCCATTAAGAAAAGCATTGATGACTTCTAGGAGTTGAAGTTTGTTGATCGGGCAGCCGCGCAATTCAAAATCAACGAATACGTGGTCGGCAATCGGCGTTGATTTGTTCAATGTTTCAATGTACTTGGCATTGGCATAGACGGCCGAAATAAATTGTTTCACATCCTTGAAGTTCCGGAGTGCCTGAATGCCGCCGGCGGTGGCGCACGCACCTATCGTCATCAGAACTTTCGATTGCCGACGCACCTGGTGGATGCGTTCGGCATCGTGGGGAGTGGTAATAGAACCTTCAACAAGTGAGATGTCATAGGGCCCCTTAGACGACGCACGAGACGCTTCCGGAAAATTGGCAATCTCGATGTACTCGGTGATAGGAAGCAGTTCCTCTTCACAATCGAGGAGGCTTAATTGGCATCCGTCGCAGGAAGAAAATTTCCATACGGCAAGCTTGGGCTTGCGGATTTTTTGAGCCGTTTTATTCATAGAGGTTTTGGTCCTGGGTGACATCAGAGTGTTCTCGAATTAAATTTCCCATTTTACAAGCATTTCTTTAATTTCACTGTACCGGAACACCGGCCCATCTTTACAGACAAAGACCGATCCGAACTGGCAATGTCCGCACAAGCCGATCGCACATTTCATATTCCGCTCCATGGAGACAAAAATGTGTTCGTTATCGACTCCGCGCTTGTGAAGCTCCATGGCGGTAAACCGCATCATGATTTCAGGGCCGCAAACGAACGCCATGGTATTACGCGGATCGAAGGGCGCCCGCGGGATGAGATTGGTGACCACCCCGACGTTCCCCCGCCAGCCCGTCATAGCCCGGTCGACCGTCACGTATATTTCCAGGTCGAATCGAGCGCGCCAATTTTCCAGTTCCTGCCGGAAGAGGACATCCAGCGGCGTGCGTGTTCCATAGAGCAGGACTACTTTGCCGTACAATTCGCGATGTGCGACCACCTCGTAGAGTGCCGGCCGCAGCGGTGCGAGTCCAATGCCGCCGGCAACGAATACGACATCAGAGCCATTCGCCTGATCGATAGGCCATGGCGTTCCATAAGGGCCTCGAATTCCCAAAATATCTCCGCGCTTCATTTTATCCATGGCTTTTGTCACGGTACCAACTGCGCGCGTGGTATGAACAAGCACCCGGGGATTTGCCGGGTCGCCGCTGATGGATATGGGAATTTCTCCAACACCGTAGACATACAGCATATTGAATTGGCCGGGCTGGTATGCAAACTCTTCCAGCGCTCCCAACGGCTGCAGTTCGATGGTGAACGTATCCTCAGTTTCGTGCTTCACCCGCCGGATTTGAAACGGCCATGGAAGCATCGGATTCCACTTATAGTCTACTTTTAATGACAGTAATTCAGGGTCGGTCGCCATAAATGTCCATAAGTTGTAAGCGGGTGGATTCAAGCCGTTTCATCATAATGTCGGCAAATCGTTTGAGCAATTCGTACCCCAGGTGGTGATCGTTTTCGCATTTGGTGCGCAGACATTTACCATCGAGGGCAATCATGCGGGTCAGATCGAGCGCTTTTGCATCAAAGTGCCATGTATACGGCGGCACCAGCCATGACCAGCCAAGGATGTCTCCTTCCGTCAGCGTCTCGATGATGAGGGGGCCTTTATTCGGCGTCATCATCTGGAGGGTGACCTTTCCCGAACGGATGAGGTAAAAGTGATTCGCCTCTTCACCTTCGCGATGAATAATTTTGCCGGCATCAATCCGCATATTGGATGCGCAGCCGACAATGAGAGCAAAATATTCTTCGTTGAGTCCGCTGAAGAATGGGTGCTCTGCAAGGATATTTTTCAGATCTTCCATAGGATGTTCCCTTTCATGAACGCGGCTCATCACGACTGGTTTTCGCGAATCGTCCGCACTTCCTCTGTGATATCGATGCCTACGGGACACCACGTTATACAGCGCCCGCATCCGACACAGCCCAATGTACCGAACTGGTCCACCCACGACGCCAGTTTGTGCGTTACCCATTGCCGGTACCGCGCTTTGGTGGAGGCACGGACACTGCCGCCATGAATGTAAGAAAAGTCAAGCGTGAAGCATGAATCCCATTTTCGCATCCGCTCTGCCTGCTTCCCTGAGAGATCGGTCACATCCTCTATGGTGGCGCAAAAACAGGTGGGACAGACCATCGTGCAGTTTGCGCATGTGAGACATCGCGATGCGGTTGATTCCCAGCGGGGGTGTTCGGAATTTTGATACAGAATCGATTTCAGGTTCGTGGTGTCGAGCGACCGCCCCATCTGTTGAGTGGTCTTCTCGCAAATTTCTTTAAGGGCTGCAAGGTTCTCGTCTGTCGCTTTGAGGCACTTGAGGCTCTTGAGAACTTCCCCGCCCAGCTCCGTTCCTACTTCAACAATAAAATAGTGGCGTTTGCCCTCCAACACTTCCGTCAATGCGATGTCAAATCCGGAAGTTGCTTTTGGTCCGGTGCCCATCGACGCACAAAAGCATGTCCCGCCGGCCTGTCTGCAGTTGACCGCAATAATAAAATTACCGCTGCGTTTTCGTTCATAGACCGGATCTCGATACGGCCCGCCGAGAAAGACTTTGTCCTGAACCGCAATGGCATGTAAATCGCAAGGCCGGACTCCCAGAAAAGCGTATTTGGCCGGAACCGTTTCCTGGACAGGTTGTTTTTTTGTATTGGGAAGGTCGATCCCTTTGGGACGCTTGTGGGTTGCGAAGATTTTTTGAATGGGAGGAAAGAGAAATCTCTTCCATGACTGAGGGCCGACCGTCCAATCGAACACCACGGCATCATCCCGGTTCTTCAGTCGGTATTTCCCATTGGAGCGTTCATCGGTCCAGCCGATAGGAAGGCTGCTCGTGTTTGTGATTTCGTCGTAGACGATCGCACCTCCGCGAAGGAGAGGTCCGATCACTTTATAGTCTCGGCGTTTGAGGGTCTCGACCAGATGGTCAAGTTCGCTGCGTTCGAAAATAAGGGTCTTCAAGTGGATACCTACCATATTGTTTTGGAGAATGCAAAACAACTCTGTGTAAATACCGTTTTCTTAAAAGCCTATTCCTTCAGCTATCGCCAGGTTGGAAAAATCCTACGCTTCAAATTGTTCTATTGTTTTAATAAATCCTCTATTGCTTGGGTAATGAGTTCGACATCCACCGGTTTATAAAACACGGCGTCAAAACAATCGTCAATGGACCGGTCCATTTCTGGGCTCAGAGACATATACGCGCGGAGAGCGATGACGGGGATCGTGGCTGGCATTCTGTGCATGATCTCTAACTGTTTCGTGATATCGCTCGAATGCGTAAAGAGGTCGATCAGCATGAGATCGGGAGACTTTTCTTTGACCGTTTGTTCAAAGAGTTCCCAGTGGTGTTCGCGGTCAATCTGGAACTCCTCCTCGAGATTGAGCAGAAGGAATCTCGCCAGATCTGTATCAGGACTGAAAACGAGCACGCGTTTCCGTCGGTCGACTGAACGTGATACGCTGTGTGTCTTGTTCCGCATCAGTATGTCGGCTTGATTGGAAATAGAGTACGTCCCCTTCTTCGATGCCGGTACTCAACAATGCTACGCTAAATAATCTGTATCATCGAACTCTGGTTCGAGAATTTCGTGTGGAAACCTGCCTTCACTATTTTCATTGTTGTTATCAACGAAAGGATGAAACGTTTTCTTATTCTCAGCAAGATGCTTCATCATAAACACACTGCCCGCCGCAACGGCAATCATCCCAAGAGCCCACCATCGTAACTTCATGTTTTACTGTTTCCGTAGTTGATATGAGGTATTTCTCCCAAAGAGAAAAATACTTCAAGGATTGTGCCAGGTACGTCAGGAGTCTCCTTCCCCAATAATGACAGGAGGTTTATACTTCGGAAGCCCGCCTTTCCTGTAGAATTTGCAGGATTTAAGAAATCAGATGAAAAAGGATTCTTACAAATCAGAAGAAATGAAGCACTATCTCATTAAAGTAAAGTTTTGAGGGGGCTCCCGGTCTCCGACGGATGAGGGGGAGCAACCGGTCAGCGCGACGGAATTTGCAGCTCCTCTATCTTCCGATAAAGCGAGGAAAGGCTGACTCCCAGAACCTTTGCCGCGGCCTCTTTGTTCTGTCCGCACGCTGAAAGAGTTTGTTGAATGAATTGTCGTTCAAAATTTCTTACCGCATCCTTGAGCGATCCATGACCGGAGGAGACCATCGGGAGTTCGTCTGTCGGCCTCATATATTCCGGAAGATGTTCAAGGCCGATAAAATCACCATCGCAAAAGATGACGGCGCGCTCCACCACATTTTCCAATTCGCGTACTTCGCCCTTCCATTGGTACTGAAGCAGCGCACGCATGGCGTCGTTGGCGAACCCCTGAATCGGTTTGCTCATTTGCTTTTTGAATGCATCAAGAAAGTGCTGTGCGAGGATGGGAATATCGTCCGGACGATCTTTCAGCGACGGGAGATCGATCTCCACCACATTCAATCGGTAATAGAGATCGTCCCGAAACCGGTTGTTTTCAACTTCTTTACGCAGATCCCTGTTGGTTGCCGCAATAATACGAACATCGATCTTGATCGATTCCGTCATACCCACCGGCGTAATTTCCCGTTGTTCGAGCGCCCGCAGTAATTTCACCTGAAGTTGAAATGGAATTTCACTGACCTCGTCCAGAAACACCGTACCGCCTTCGGCAACTTTCAGCAATCCGTCCTTATCCACCGTGGCGCCGGTGAACGACCCCTTCTTGTGCCCGAAGAGTTCACTTTCGAACAGCGTGTCGACAATTGCGCCGCAATTAATCGGCAAAAACCGTTTTTCGCGCCGCGGACTGTTATAGTGAATGGCGCGCGCAACAATTTCTTTCCCCGTACCGCTTTTCCCGGTAATGAGCACCGTCCCCTCGCTGTTGGCGACCCGTTTGATCACCTCAAAGATCTTTTTCATCGGCATACTTTGCCCGATGATCTGATCGAAATCATACGTCCGTTGAAGTTCCCGGCGCAAGAGAGAATTTTCAATAATCAGGGCGTGGTAATCGCAAAGCTTTTTCACCCGATAGAGAAGGTCGTCAAAGTTAATCGGCTTCAGGATATAATCCGCGGCGCCCTCGCGCAGCGCTGTCACAGCGGTTTCGACCGACCCGAATGCGGTCACGATCACCACGAGGGTCTGGGGCGTCCTCTGGCGAATTTGTTTCAGCAAATCGACCCCCTTCATTTCCGGCATCTCAATATCGGTAATAATAATATCAGCGGGGTTTGCTTCATGTTTCGCCAGCGCATCTTTTCCATTGACCGCTTCTTCCACATGATATCCTTCCTTCCTTAAAATGAAGGAGAGGGATTCACGGATAATTTGTTCATCATCGACCACCAATATACGCTGCGCCATCAGAGACCTTTCCAGGGAAATGAGACGGTGAATGTACTCCCCTGTTCAGGGATACTTTCAACGGAGACTTCACCGCCAAAACTTTTCACGATACCATAACTGACCCAAAGCCCCAGCCCTGTCCCATGACCGGAGGTTTTGGTTGTATAAAACGGTTCAAAGATTTTTTCTAATGCGGAAGGTTCAATTCCTTTTCCCGTATCATGGACAATCACTTCAACCGATTGCTCGTTCCTGCGGCTGCGAACCGTGATGGTGCCCCGGCGTTCATCCAGCGAATCCACCGCATTCATCAGAATATTGATAAACACCTGAACAATCTGGTCCGGTACTGCGGCAATCTCGGGGAGTTGTTCATCCAGTTCGAGCGTAAATGTAATATCCTTCACTTTTTTCCCGTATTGGACAATATTCAATGCATCCCGGACAATTCTATTGATGTTCGTCGGTTTTACCACGCGGGCGGAAGGACGGGAAAAATCCACCAGCTCCCGGATAATCCGGGTAATCCGGTTGACCTGGCTGTTGATGAGTTCTAATTTCTCTTTGGCGAATTCGTCCGTACTGGTCCGTTGAATCACCTGGACCAGGGATGAAATGGCGGTCAATGGATTACCCACTTCATGAGCAATTCCCGCTGCGAGAGTTCCAATACTTTCCATCCGCTGCGAACGAACAAGCTGTTGTTCCAAAATAATTTGCTCGGTGATGTCCCGATGCGCCCCGAGAAATCCCGCGATCCTGCCATGGGCATCCACAATCGGTGATATGACCAGTTCCGTAAAGAAGGGGCTTCCATCCCTCCGGCGATTTTCAATCTTGCCGACCCATACTTTTCCGGAAACGATCTGTTTCCAGACACCGGACCAAAATTCTTTATCGTGTTTCCGGCTGCTTAAAATATTCGGATTTTTTCCAATCAATTCTTCAGTGGTGTAGCCGGTCACTTTTTCAAATGCCGGATTGACGTAGACCATCGTCCCATGGGCATCGCTGATCTGAATGGGATTAATGGTGTTGTGGATCACATTGGAGAAACGAAGCAAATCGAGTTCTTTGCGGTTTTCTTCGGTGACATCGCGCATGATGAGTACCCAGTACTTCGTTTGGCCTGAATGGAGTGAGCGTACCCCTCCCTTCACGTTGATGATCGATCCATCCCGTTTTCGAAACCTGGTTTCTATGATCCGCTGGTCGGTGAAGGGCAGGACACTTCTAAAATTATTCCGTTCATCATCAGGAAGAATATCAGAGATATATTTCGGATGAGCAGGCCGGACGACCACTCCCAATTCATCGACGGCTGTTTTATTCGCGTCGAGGATCCTGTAGTCATCATCCAGGATGAGAACAATTTCGGGCATTAAATCTACGACACGCCCGTATTGAGAAAAAAGAAAAGATGCTTCAGGCATAGTTCAGGGTAAAAGGTACATCAACGTTCGATGATTGGCAAGAGGCAGGAACCCGGTGATGGCAGATGGATATTATTTTCCAATTCGCGGAACGATCCGTTGCTCAAGTTCGGCACGCTCCTTCTCTTGTGAAGAGGTCATAACAAAGACCGTTTCTAATTTAACAAAGTCGACGCCCGGTTCGATGGTGACAATTTTGAACAGTGAACTCGGCTGCTCACGTACCTCACTGACCAGGCCAATCCGGATATCCGGGGGAAATGAATTGCTGTATTCAGAAGTGGAGACCACGTCGCCCACTTTGACATCCCGCATTTTTGGCACGTTTTTGAGGCCAAGGACTTTCCCATCCCACATCACAATCCCATCGACGCGGCTGCGTTGTATTTTTCCGCTTGCCCGGAATTCCGTGTTGAGGAGAATATTCACAACGGAATAATGCCGGGTCACGCCGGTCACGATGCCGACCAGACCGCCGTCACTGACAACCGGCATGAATTGATGAACGCTGTCATCGGAACCGACATTCAGAGTTATCGTATTGCGCAGCAACGTCAGATTCTTGTTGACGATGTGTGCGGCAATCAGTGGAGACGGTGGTTCGCTTTTTAAACCGAGGAGCTGCCGTAACCGCAGGTTTTCAAGCTTTGCTTCACGGAGCCGTTGTGCTTCATCGGCAAGTTCAATGTTGATATGATGAAGGAGCTCGTTCTCCGCTTTTAATCCAAAGTATGTCGGGATAAAACTCAGTTGTTCCTGCAGGCCGCCGAATATCACGGTCGAGACGGTTCTGATCTGCTTGATCTGCGGATTATCATTGAACGCCATGAGGACGATGGAGACAACCATGAACGCCGAGAAGATCACATATTCACGGAATTCATACAGAATATCGTAGAACCGTTGAAGCATCTTGTCAGGTCGAATCTCGAATTACCAATTGCAATCTGGAATTTTCATGCGTCTTAAGAACCGGAGAAGGGAAAGAACGCCATGGGTTCAATGGCGTCGTCGTCATCCCGGAAAAATGATTTGAACTTGTCGATTTAACCAGCGGAATATTCTCCACCGTAAATTTCTTCGCTCCCGCTCTCAGCGGACCGCGGAAATTTATCAGTATCTCTTTCCTTTCAGCAGCACCTTGGAATATTTATCCATGTTTTCCATCACTTTGCCGGTGCCGCGGACCACTGCGAGCAACGGCTCTTCGGCAACATGCACCGGAAGATTGGTCTCCAGGCGAAGGCGTTCATCCAGGCCTTTCAACAACGCACCGCCGCCGGTGAGCATGATACCACGGTCGAGAATATCGGCAGAAAGTTCCGGAGGAGTACGCTCCAGCGTCACCTTTACTCCTTCAACAATTTGGGCGATGGGTTCGTTCAGCGCTTCGCGAATTTCTACCGAACTGACTTCTGTTGTTTTCGGTACGCCATTCACGAGATCGCGTCCTTTGACCTGAATGGTAATTTCTTCTTTCAGCGGCATCGCCGATCCGACTTCGCATTTTATCGCTTCGGCAGTCCGTTCACCAATCAGAATATTATGGTTGCGTTTAAAAAATTGTATGATCGCATTGTTCATTTCATCACCCGCCACCCGCCGCGACTCCTCGTTCACGATTCCGGATAATGCAATAACGGCAATTTCTGTCGTTCCGCCGCCGATATCGACAACCATGTTTCCGACCGGCGCGTCGACATCCAGTCCGATGCCGATGGCTGCTGCCATAGGCTCGGCAAGCAGGTGAACTTCTTTTGCTCCAGCGTGTTCTGCAGAATCGCGGACCGCCCGTTTTTCCACTTCGGTAATCCCGGACGGCACTGAGACAATGATGCGCCGGCTGGGCACCCATCCTGCGCTGATTTTTTTAATAAATTCACGCAGCATCCCTTCCGCGATTTCAAAATCGGCGATGACGCCGTCCTTCATCGGGCGTATCGTACGAATGTCTTTATGCGTGCGGCCGAGCATCGCCCGCGCTTCATTGCCGATGGCAATAATGCGTTTCGTATTCCGGTCGAAAGCGACGATGGAGGGTTCGTTCAGGATAATGCCTTTGCCCTTCATCCAGATAACGGTGTTCGCCGTGCCAAGGTCAATGGCAAGGTCGGCAGAAAACATTGAAAAAAGTCCCATAAGAAAGATCAGCTTTATGTGATAATTGAATACGTCCTGAATCACGCCGAGCGTTATCGAAGCGTGCACTGCTTTGTTCCATCCGGTCATCCTTCGAATTCGCTCAGGATGACGTCTGTGTCTTAATGCCTAAAATGTCTGATACCGGTGAAGACCATGGCGACATCATGTTCATCTGCTGCCTTGATCACTTCTTCATCACGCACGGAACCGCCGGGTTGAATAACGGCGGTTGCACCAACTTTGACGGCCTCTAATAAACCATCCGCGAATGGGAAATAAGCATCCGATGAAACTGCACATCCATGCAAATCAAATCCGGCTTCCGCCGCTTTCATCGCCGCTATTTTGGATGAATCCACACGCGACATCTGCCCCGCGCCGATCCCCAGCGTCCGGTCGCCCAGGGTATAGACAATCGCATTGGATTTTACATGTTTGGCAATGCGCCATGCAAACAACATCGCCTGCATCTCCTCGTCGGTCGGCTGGCGTTTTGTTACCACGCGCAGATCCTCCTGATGAATCCGGTGCTGATCGGGTTCCTGTACGAGAACGCCGCCGGCCACTTTGCGAATATCCTGCTCCCATAATTTCCGCAGGTTCGATGTCTGCTTTATCAAACGACGGTCGCGTTTCTTTGTCAAAAATTCCAGAACACCGCGTTCATACTCCGGAGCAATGATGACTTCGGTGAAAATTTCGTTGATGGCTTCAGCAGTCGCTCTATCCAGCGGGCGATTCACGCAGACGATTCCGCCGAATGCAGATTTGGTATCTGTGGCAAATGCCTTCCGGTAGGCGTCAACCAGTGATGCATCGGTCGCAACACCGCAGGGGTTATTGTGTTTGACGATCACGACCGTTGGTTCATTGAACTCCGTCATGAGCAGCGCAGCCGCGTTGATATCCAGAATGTTATTGTAAGAAAGATCCTTGCCGTGAAGTTTCTGAAAATGATTGCCGAATGTTCCATAAAGCGCCGCGGCCTGATGGGGGTTTTCCCCGTAACGCATCGTGAGCTCCTTCTTCAAGGAGATCGTGATGGAATCCGGCAGATTTTTTTGAGGGGTAAGCCCTTCCAGATAGGATGAGATGACGGAATCGTAGTGCGCCGTATGTTGAAACGCCCGGCAGGCGAGTTGAAAACGCGTTTGTATGGAGATTGCACCATGATGCTCGCGCATCTCTTCCGCAACGATGCCGTACAAATCCGGATTGACCACGACAGCAGTGTGCCGGAAATTCTTTGCTGATGAACGCACCATCGCCGGCCCGCCGATATCGATCTGCTCGATGGCTTCATCGAGTTTCACATGTTCCGCCGCAATGGTTTGTTCAAAGGGATAGAGATTGACGACC
>RPQN01000021.1 GCA_003819715.1 Ignavibacteriota bacterium
ATGTGATACGCGAAGCGTATCTCTATTTCTATCGTTCATGCTGAAAAACCAAATTATATTTTCCCAACCAACGAGGTACTGAATAGTTACTTATGAAAACCTAAACCCACCACACGCAATGCGTAACGTACCTTCACTAGTTAAATATTGTATAACGAAACAAGAATCTGTATCACTATATAAGAAATTGTATCGCGCGTCGCGCGATTCATTCTCAGCCCCGACAAAGTCGGGGTGCGTGATTCTTTTATCTAGCCCAGCAGAGCTTGTTTACCCGCCATCTTTTTGGCGGGAGCGCCTAGTTAGGCGGCGCAGATAGATCAAAAAGGCTTAATCTTGATGATAGAATAAATCACACCAACAATTCCTAATGTGGTTATAAGAAGTCCATATGGTACATTCGAATCCGGACGAATAGGTTTGATGATTCGAATATATTCCGTTTTGGGATGGAATAAAAGAATATAAACTCCTATCAGGAAAACAACGCTCGAAAAAATAAATATTGCAATATATTTACCATCCCAAAGAAAGAAAAATATTGAACCCACGATAAGATATACGATAAATTCAAGTCCTCTTCCTATTTTTCCGACTGTGCTCATAGAGAATTACTTTTTCTTGCGCCGCCTAACGTGTATCTAGATATAATCAGTCTATATATCATGCCTTTTATGCATGATTTATAGGCTTTATTACCATTTTTGCAATATTTTGCCCTACCTCCAGCCAAGAGAATTACTATGCACTGGATGCGCTTGTAAAAGAAGAAATAGAGATAAATCAGTAATAATATTTCGCATAATAACCCTCCCCAAATCGTGAAGTCGATTAGCGAATTACTGAAAGCAGGCTTAGGTGTATTTGAATTTTACTAAATACAAAGTCTACAAGCAACTACTTTAACAAATTACCTTGCAACACCAAAAAGCACAGCAGTTTACAAACGCGCGCCGTTTCAATTCATTGACATTCTTTGCATAAAACCGTACAGCTGCTGGATTTTTATCAAACGAGAATAGCGGGACTGACACCTTTCTCTATTGTCATTCCCACACGTTTCTGGTGGGAATCTTACTTTGATCCTCGGTAAGATTCCCGACAATCCCGATTGTCATCGACAATAGGGACGGGAATGACAAGTAATTTGTTAATGGGAATCTTAAAATAGACCGCTATTAATAGGTTCTTGTATTTGCATATTGTCCGAAAGGTTTCTATATTTCGTTAGTTGACGAAATGAAGGAGCAACGCATGAACCGTGAGTATGTCAATATCTTCAAAGCACTCAGTGACCCCAACCGTCTCCGCATTGTGAAAATGCTCGCCGAACGGGAGCTGTGCATGTGCGAGATCAGAGAGGTGCTCGATCTTTCAAACTCGACGGTTTCAAAACATCTGACCATCCTGAGAGACGCAGGCCTCCTGCTCGATACCAAGGACGGGAAATGGGTGAATTTCCGCCTGAACGATAAATCAGGACCCGGGTCCATTCGCTCCCTCATCGGACTGATCCGGAAATCATTTGACGATGACGAAGCAATCCGGAAGGATGCGGTGAAACTTCGCAGGGTGAATCGCAGGCATATCTGCAATATCAAATCTTAAAAAGAAAACAATGAATATCAAAGTATTGGGCTCCGGCTGCATGAACTGCCAGACACTAGAAAAACGCACGTATACCGCGCTTCAGGAATTACAGATCGACGCAACCGTTGAAAAGGTCCAGGATTACCAGAAGATAGCCTCCTATGGAATCATGCGGACGCCCGGACTGGTTATCGATGAAAAAGTCGCACTGGCGGGATATGTCCCAACTGTAGAAAAACTCAAAGAAGTTCTTCTCGCACACCGGAATGCATGATGAGGAAGTTATTAGAAAAATATCCGGTAACCTCGACAGCAATTCTTTTTCTGCTCTGGATTATTCTGTACACCGCGCTGCAGCTTCTTGCAGATGCGGCAGTCGCTCTTGCGGGATTGCCGCAGGGAGCGCACCTGACGGAAGCGGTCCGGTTCTTTGTTTTTGAAGTGCCTAAAGTATTGCTCCTGCTGACTCTTATCGTTTTTGCCGTCGGAATAATACGGAGCTATTTCTCGCCCGAACGAACAAGGAAAATGCTCGGGGGGAAAAAATTGTTCGCGGGAAACGTGCTTGCAAGTCTGCTGGGAGTCGTAACGCCTTTCTGTTCCTGTTCGGCAATTCCGTTGTTTCTCGGATTTGTGGAAAGCGGCATTCCGCTCGGAGTCACGTTTTCATTCCTGATAGCCGCGCCCATGATTAACGAAGTCGCTCTTGTGTTGCTCTTCGGCTTGTTTGGCTGGAAGACGGCGCTCCTCTATATGTCCACCGGACTTTTAATTGCCATGGTTTCCGGCTATATCATCGGCATACTGAAGCTGGAAAAATATGTCGAACCCTGGGTCTATGAGACAAAAGCCGGACATTCGGAATTGGCGGAAGAAAAAATTCTGTTTCCGGAAAGAATATCCGCCGGGTTCGATGCGGTCGTTGAAATAGTCTCAAAGGTATGGATCTATATTGTCATAGGAATTGCGGTCGGTGCGGGAATTCACGGGTATGTTCCGGAGAATTTTATGGCCGGCATTATGGGGAAAGGCGCGTGGTGGTCGGTGCCCGTTGCGGTGCTCATCGGCGTTCCGATGTACTCCAATGCCGCCGGAATAATTCCCATTGTGCAGGCTCTCCTGGAAAAAGGCGCCTCGCTTGGAACCGTGCTTGCGTTTATGATGGCCGTCATCGGGTTGTCTCTTCCCGAGACCATCATTTTAAAAAAAGTATTAAAGCTGCCGCTCATTTTCGCTTTTGTCGGCATTGTCGCAGCTGGAATTATCATAGTCGGTTATATATTTAACTTCGTTTATTCGTGAGGAATATTATGAAAGTACAGATTCTTGGTTCCGGTTGTGCGAAGTGCAAGACACTTGAAGGACGGGTGAGGCAGTTGGCTGCAAAATATCAACTCCCTGTTGAAGTTGAGAAGGTCACGGATCTTCAGGAAATAATAAAATACGGCATACTGACGACGCCCGGATTGGTAGTCGACGGCGTCGTGAAAAGCGCCGGTTCTATTCCAAAAGATGATCAATTGCTCCTCTGGATGAAAGGAACATCGTAATGAAAAGAAGCGTCCTTCTTGTAATACTCTTCTGTATTATTTTCGGTTCGTTTTCTTATTCACAGAAAAAAAAGACAGCGACAAAACAAAAGTCGGCTGCAACTGTAAAAGATACGAGCGCTATTGCTTCAAAACCGGTTGTGACGTTTATTGAGCTTGGTTCAGTCAACTGCATTCCATGCAAAGCGATGCAAAAGGTGATGAAAGCCGTTGAAGAAAAATATGGGAGTCAGTTGAAGATTATATTTTATGACGTCTGGAAACAGGAGCAAGAGCACTACGCGCAGGAATATAAAATCCGGTTGATACCGACACAGGTATTCCTTGATGTGAACGGAAAAGAACTCATGCGGCACGAAGGCTTCTTCCCGGAAAAAGATATTGATGCGTTCCTGATGTCGAAAGGCCTCACACCAAAACCCGGCGATAAGGGCTGACCGATGGACGCGCTTTTTACATCTCTGACTGAAGCATTGTACGGAAGTTATTCTCTTGCGCTCCTTGCTTCGTTTGCATGGGGAATCCTGAGTATTGTGCTCAGTCCGTGCCATCTCTCCAGCATTCCGCTTATTATCGGATTCCTGACAGCGCAGGGCGAAAAGAAAACGTCTCGCGGATTTCTTCTCGCCTTTATCTTTGCCGTCGGCATATTCTGTACCATTATCGTCATCGGCATTGTCACCGCCGCATTGGGAAGAATTATGGGCGATGTCGGCCCGTATGGAAAATATGCCATTGCGGTTGTCTTCATCGTCGTTGGTCTCTATCTTATGGACATTATCCGCCTTCCCGACACCGGAGTGAAGCTGCGGCCATTTGGCATAAAGTCAGTGATTTTTTCGGCATTCAGTTTGGGCCTGGTATTTGGAATTGCACTTGGCCCGTGCACGTTTGCATTTATGGCTCCGGTCTTAGGAGTTGTGTTCCAGATGTCGGGCACAAATGTCATCGCTGGGGGAACGCTGCTTCTTGCATTCGGACTCGGACACTGCGGAGTTATCATTGCGGCAGGCGGGCTTACTTCCCGCGTTCAGGCATATCTCGATTGGACGAACCGGTCGAATGCAGTTCTCTGGACAAAGCGCATCGCAGGATTGCTCGTCATTCTCGGCGGTCTCTATACACTCTATACATCATAATGAATTAATAACAATTATTAGGTAATACAGATGTCGGATGACGACCATACATTAGAATCTCATAATTCTTCACCGGCCGATGAGCAGCATAAAATCCAGAAGAGTCTCGGTATTTCTATAGCTCTTAATGCCGTTATTTTCATTGTCGAACTTGCCGGCGGCATACTGACCAACAGTCTTGCACTGATTTCCGATTCGCTTCATAATCTCAGCGATTTCTTCGCTTTGATCCTGAGCACCATTGCTTCACGGGTTGTGCAATGGAAATCGAATTCAGAAAAAACATACGGATACGTCCGGATTGAAATCTTTGTTGCATTCATCAACGCACTGGCGCTGGTGCTGATAGGCCTCTATATCATCTATGAGGGAATCCAGCGGTTTGCCCATCCCGAACCGGTCGCCGGCGGCTGGATGCTCATTATTGCCTTCGTGGGGTTCGCTGCGAACACTGCAGCGACTCTCCTGTTAAAAGCCCATGCGCACCATGACCTCAATATGAAGAGTGCATACCTGCACCTGCTTACCGATGCGATCGAATCACTTGCGGTCGTCGTCGTCGCATTGCTCATCACGTGGTTCGACTGGCGGCTCCTCGATCCGTTAGTCTCCATCGCCATCGGATTATTTATCATTAAGAGTGCATGGGGTATCATTGCTGAGACCGTGCACATTCTGACCGAAGGAACGCCGCGGGGAATTGATTTGCACGAAGTTGCGGCATTTATCCAGTCGTTTCCCGGAGTGGAGAACGTTCATCATCTGCATATTTGGGGATTGTCTTCGCGCGTGCGCGCCCTCAGCGCGCATATTGTCGTAAAAGATCAACTGATCAGCAGCGGATGTAAAATCAGCACGCAGCTCGAACAGGAGCTGGAACATCGTTTTGGAATCAATCATCCTACGCTCCAGTTTGAGTCTTCTGTCTGCAAAGATCAGGGAGTCGTCGTGGATATTCGTCCGAAACGATAATCGATCACACGGAACAACTACATTAATTCATGCGGTTGATATAAAACTAATAAAAAAATCGTTATGAAAATCCTCATTCTTTGCACCGGCAATTCCTGCCGCAGCCAAATGGCGGAAGGAATATTGAAGTCGTTCGATCCGGACCTGGAAGTTTATTCCGCCGGCACCAATCCCGCCGCGCGTGTCTCGTCCCGCGCAATTCAGGTCATGAAGGAAATTGGCATAGATATCAGCCAAAACCTTCCAAAGTCCGTTGATGAATTTCTAGGCGGATCATTCGATTATGTCATAACCGTCTGCGACCATGCAAAAGAAACGTGTCCATTATTTAACGGAACGGTTGCGCACCGGATGCATATCGGATTCGAAGATCCGGCAGAAGCAGCCGGAACAGAAGAGGAAGTGCTTGCCGTCTTCCGCCGGGTGCGGGATGAAATAAAAACTGAGTTTAAGAAATTCTACGATGTGAATATATCGAAGAGGTAGCAATGGAACATGTCACAAAGAAACTCTCATTTCTTGACCGGTACCTGACGCTCTGGATATTTCTTGCAATGGCCGTTGGTGTTTTCTCGGGATATCTTTTCCCCGGCATTGTAAATTTCTGGAATTATTTTCAATCCGGAACAACCAACATTCCCATCGCCGTCGGTTTGATTCTTATGATGTATCCCCCTCTGGCAAAAGTAAAGTATGAAGAACTTGGCGATGTGTTTAAGAATACAAAAGTACTTACTCTTTCGCTTATCCAGAACTGGCTTGTGGGGCCGGTGCTGATGTTCATCCTGGCAATTATTTTTCTCCGCGGATATCCGGAATATATGGCGGGACTGATCATCATCGGACTTGCCCGCTGCATTGCGATGGTGATCGTGTGGAACGAGCTGGCTAAAGGAGATACGGAATATGCTGCGGGACTGGTCGCCTTCAATTCAATATTTCAGGTGCTGTTCTTTTCCGTCTACGCCTATGTGTTTCTCACGATACTTCCTTCCTGGCTCGGCCTGCAGACGTTTGCCGTGGATATCACCATCGGCCAGATCGCTCAAAGCGTTTTTGTCTATCTCGGTATTCCTTTTCTTGCAGGGATTATCACGAGATTTTCTTTGATCCGGCTGAAGAATAAGCAATGGTATGAGCAAAAGTTCATCCCAAAGATATCCCCTCTCACCTTGATTGCGCTGTTGTTCACGATCGTTGTGATGTTCTCCCTGAAAGGCGAGTATATCGTAAAAATCCCGCTGGATGTCCTGCGAATTGCTCTTCCACTTGTTGTGTACTTCGTCCTGATGTTCTTCATATCGTTTGTTCTTGCAAAGAAAGCGGGAGCCGATTATGCAAAGTCCGCCACGCTTTCCTTTACCGCCGCGAGCAACAATTTTGAACTGGCCATCGCCGTCTCCATCGCAGTATTCGGGATCAACTCCGGCGTTGCATTTGCGGCCGTCATCGGGCCGCTCGTGGAAGTGCCGGTGCTCGTTTCGCTGGTGAATGTATCGCTGTGGTTTAAGAAGAAATATTTCGCGGCGGAGTTATCCGGTCAGGCAACATAATTGTGTCACGGTGTGGACCGTGACACCCAGGTTTTTGTTTTATTTTGAACCGGGAAGGTTTTTTTCACCGCTTTTTTCCTCCACTCACAGGGAAGGTGCCCCGACGAACATGAGTTCGTCGGGACAGAGGGGTCATAAGATGCACCGATTACTTCACCAACATCAATATTTTCACAACCGATTTTTCTCCTTTTCAAAGGAGGGATGTCCCGATGAAAATCATCTTCATCGGGACAGGGGGGTTAGAAGATGTGCTCATTATTTCGCCAGTACCGGCATTTCCATCGCTGTGAAATTACCATTTTATAAGCTTTTAGGAATTCATTCCGCCGGCAAATTGAGACGCATTCCGTTTCCTTTTGCGTTTCTGTTGAACCTGTGAAAATGGATGGATCCGGGACTTTTATTTTTGCTATTATTTTGTTTCCGCGTACTTTTTGAAATTATCGAGAATGGACTGCCAGCCGGTTTGCTGCAATTCAAGTGTATTTTCATTCTCCGGCTCAAATTTTTCGACGATGTTCGTTGCGGAACCGGACTTCGTGAAATGAATTTCCACTTTTCTGCCGTCTCCCATGGTATACGCAATATATTCCTGCGGCGTTATTTTATCGTAGACGCCGCCAAAATCAAAACCGGCACTGCCGTCTTTCGCCTCCATCCGGACGTTGAATTTTCCTCCCGGTGTTAAATCGATCTTTGCACGCGGGCTGTGCCAGTCGTCCGATGCATTATTCCATTTCGTGATGTCCTCGGGTGTATTCCAAAGTTTCCAGACTTTATCGATGGGAGCGTTCACGGTTGCTTCCACGATCAGAGAATTCTGTGGAGTGACGGTCGCCATGGCTTGGTTCTCCTTTCTTACAAGAGACAAGTATTTATTTTTGTGAACAATTAAACATCCACTGAACACCGTATTGATCTACACAGCTGCCGTAATATGCGCCCCAGAACATATCCTGCAAATCCATCGTCACCTTGCCGCCTCTGGACAATGCATCGAACAGCCTCTTCGTTTCCGCTTTTGTATCCGGTTCAAGATTGATAAACACATTGTTGCCTTTGTTCAGAGTGAATCCCATCGATTCAGGAGCATCGGTTCCCATGAGCACATGACCCCCGAGGATGGGCAATTCTACATGCATGACAAGATTTTTATCCTGCTCCGCAACGGGCGGCGCGCCCTCCGACGGCGGGATATCGCGGAAACGGTTGATTTTGCCGCTGTTAAACTCGCCGCCGAAAACCGTCTTATAAAAGTTAAACGCTTCTTCCGTATTCCTGGAAAAATTGAGATACGTGCTTACCCGTCCCATGGTGTCAGGCTCCTTCGTGAATTGAGATTATTATTGATAAAAAAAATTCGGTCACAGCAACAATCCTCCCGCCAAATCAAACACCTTATTTTCACAACATCACCTGAAATTAAAAAGTTTCACTCGTGCCATTGCCCCCTCCTTTTCCTCTTCCTTAAGGGCTTGAAAATATTGAATAACTCTCCGATCACCGTATAAGAAGGATTTACTCATTCATCTCTCCTGATGAATCCTTTTTATTGTTCTTTGCATCATATGAATAGAACAAGAAATCAACATTCATTTATCATAAAGGAATCGCTCCATGAAAAAGAATCTGGGTTTATTAGACAAAATCATCCGCAGTGCGGCGGCAGTCGTTGTGCTCGTCCTGTATCTCGCTGGACTGATCTCGGGAACTGCAGCCATTCTCCTCGGCGTCATCGCCGTGGTACTCGCGGCCACCAGTCTGGTAAGTTTTTGTCCGATCTACGCCGTATTGAAAATCAGCACGAACAAGCCGGCTGTCAAACAATAACATGCGATCTCACATCGCATGAATAAAGAATTTATCATAAAGGACCAAACCCATGTCAGAACAATTAACTGCGCAATCCTTCCGCGAAATGATTTTTGATTACGAGAAGAATAAAGAATGGAATTACAAAGGCCGCGTACCGGCGGTGATCGACTTTTGGGCGCCGTGGTGCGGACCATGCCGGATGGTCGGACCGGTCATTGACGAACTTTCCGCGGAATATGAGGGAAAAGTAAATTTTTATAAAGTGAATACCGACGAAGAGCAGGATCTTTCAGGAGCATTCGGCATTCAAAGCATTCCCTCTCTTCTGTTCATTCCCATGAACGGTGAACCGAGGATGGCGGTCGGTGCATTGCCCAGGAAAGAATTGAAAAAAATTATTGAGAATGAATTACTTGTTTCCCATGCCGTGGTAGCAGGATGAAGAAGTTCATCGTTCATCTGAAAGCGTACTTCGCAGGATCAATCTGGCGGAAACGTCTTCTCTTTTCATTCATCGGCGCCCTCGGCGGCTATGCCTACTACTATTATATTGGCTGTGCATCGGGGACATGTCCGATCTCGAGCAATCCATGGATCAGCACTTTCTACGGAGCCGGGATGGGATTGGTCTTAACGATGGGAGATCGGTCAAAAGCGCCGGCCGGGAGCAGCGAACCGCCGAAAGAATAGCGCCGTCCTTCGCTTGAAATGAATGATGAAGCAACCCGGATTGCGTCAGGTAAAAATTATTACCTGGTTCTGGTGATCGCGGATAATGCCGTCATTAAATTTTTATGGCAGTCAGCGGGAAGAGCTGGTGCAGGGTATCGGCGGTAAAGCCCGACCGTGTTCTTGAGTGAACGTAGCTGGGCAGCGCAATCAGGACATTCCTGCAAATGTTTCTTGATTTTACGGCAGAGCGGCGAATCGATCTGTTCGTCGAGATTTTCACAAACATACTTCGCCACCTCTGTGCAGCGTATCGCCTTGATCTTTTTCATCGTCATGCCTTCATATATTCCTGCAGCTGCTTCTGAAGAAAAACACGCGCACGTCTCAGCCGCGATTTCAGCGCCGGGACGGATGTTTTAAGAATTTTTGCGGCTTCTTCCGACGACCGGCCTTCGACATCGCGGAGGATAAATGCAATCCGCTGGTCCATCGGAAGCATCAGGATCGCCTTGTCGAGATGCTCGCGCAATTCTTTGTTGACCATATCATCCTGGGGAGTCGTCTCCGTCAATGGAACCGTGTGTATCGGATGGACCTCGTCTTCCGGGTCCTGACCGGTGTGTGAAGAACCGGCGGAGTCCAGCGAGACCGATTGTTGTTCCAGTTTGCTTTTTCTCCGCTTCATCAAACAGTTGTTCGTCACGATCTGATACAGCCACGTGCTGAATTTTGATTTGCCGTTGAACTGGTTGAGTTTCCGGTACACATTCACAAATGTATCCTGGAGGGTCTCGGCGGCTGGTTCCTCATCCCGGCACACTTTGAACGCAAAGCTGTACACCGTGGATTCGTACTTTTTCACCAGCTCGGTAAATGCGCGCTGGTCCCCCGATTTCGCCCTGCGGACGAGTTCCGGTTCATTCTCGAGAGTTGCTGTCTTTTCGGTTCTCATACGATTGTAAGATACGAAGAGACGGGGAGAAGAGAAAGGGTCCGAAAATAAGACTGGTGGGCTATCATAAGATTCCCGCCAACAATCCGCGGGAATGACAGCCGGAGGCCTGAGAATAATGCAAGCGTTAGCTTGCAACAATTTTTATGTCATTCCCGAATGCTTTTGTCGGGAATCTTACTTTGCCTTATTGAGCATTCGCAAAATAGATCATTACCAAAATACACTCGATTCCCATTGCAGTATTCGATTCTGCACCATCTGAAGCTTTCACCTCCGGACTCCATCTTTTCCCGTTCATAGGAATAAAAAGAACGGAATACGTGAATATCGCACAAAAACGAGAACCCGTGCAATGGCATCAAACTTGTATTTATAAATACAGGTATGATAAAACACGAACAGAAGCAAACATATTCGATAGGGGCGGTTGCAGAGCAGCTGGGGGTATCCGTTGAAACCATTCGATTGTACGAACGGAAGGGATTGATCCTGACCGCGAAGACCGAGGGCCATCAACGCCTCTTCTCGGAAACGGACATTGAACGGGTTCGATGCATCCGTACCGCCATTAATGAGCATAAGATATCCATCGAAGGAATCCGGCGCATCCAATCGCTCGTCCCATGCTGGGAACACATCCAGTGCGCGGTGAAACAACGGGAAAAATGTCCGGCGTACCACCGTCCGGACGCGGGGTGCTGGACGTACAGGCATCTCCGGAATAATTGTGCCGGTCGGGAATGCCGCGACTGTACGGTCTATCAGCTTTCCGGCGATTGTGAAAAGATCAAATCACTCATCCATCATACGCTCTAACGCTCCGGTGAAGCGTTGAGCGGCAAGGACGTCTTATGAAAAAGGGAGCACTCACGGTCATCATGCTTGGGGCAATCATCGCTCTGATGTTCACCGCGCTGCAGAAGGACCGTTCCGGGAATGTCCCGCAGGAAAAATTAAAATCACGGTATGCTCATAAAGTCAATGCATCGGTAGACCATTCGTTGTTCCAGCAGCTGAAGAAAAAATTCACAAAACCGCAGGAGGTCACTGCCGCATGCATCTCCTGTCATAACGGGCGGGCGGCTGAAGTCATGCAGACGACGCACTGGAACTGGGAACGGAGCGAGTATATTGCCGGCAAAGGCATCCGGCCGCTGGGCAAGAAAAATGTTTTGAACAATTTCTGCATCGGTATTTCAGGGAACAAACAAAGCTGTAATAAATGTCATGCCGGCTACGGGTATGCGGATTCCAAATTTAATTTTAAGGATTCTTTAAATGTCGACTGCCTCGCATGCCACGACAACAGTTCGACTTACATCAAAGCGTCCGGCGGGGCCGGCATGCCCGATTCCTCCGTCAACCTGAATACGGTCGCCCAGCATGTCGGCAAGCCGCAGCGGACCAATTGCGGGACATGCCATTTCTTCGGCGGCGGCGGGAATAATGTGAAACACGGGGACCTGGAAAAAGCGCTCTTTGATCCCTCCCGCGAGATCGATGTCCATATGGCAAGCGACGGCATCGATATGCAATGTGTCGACTGCCATACCGCCGAACAGCATCAGATGCTGGGAAAGATGTACTCCGTTTCTTCGATGAACCGCGGCCGTGTGGAATGTGAACAGTGCCATACCGGGATGCCGCATGCGGATGACGTCTTAAATAATCATACGCTCAAGGTTGCCTGCCAGTCCTGTCATATTCCGACGTACGCCAAAGTCAATCCGACGAAACTCTACTGGGATTGGTCGACTGCAGGCAGGATGCGGGACGGCAAACCGTACGAAGAGACCGACTCCAACGGAGTGGACGTCTATATGTCTATCAAGGGATCCTTTCAATGGGGAAAACAATTGACTCCGGATTATATCTGGTTCAATGGTACCGCATCCCATTATCTCGTGGGCGACACCTTCGATCCTTCCAGGCCGCTCAAACTCAACGAGTTGTTCGGCAGCTATCGGGATCCGGACGCAAAGATTTATCCGGTCAAGATTCATCGCGCCAGACAAATTTACGACACGGAACATCATTATCTTATCCAGCCAAAAACCTTTTCCAGCAAGCCGGGCGACGGCGGATACTGGAAAGAGTTTAACTGGCAGAGAGCTTCTGAAGAAGGAATGAAATTAGTGAATCTCCCGTACAGCGGGAAATACGGATTTGTGGAAACGGAAATGTACTGGCCGGTCAACCATATGGTTTCTCCGAAAAATAAAACCGTGAAGTGCACGGAATGTCACACCCGGGACAACGGACGCCTGGCGCACCTGGGCGGTTTCTATCTTCCCGGAAGAGATTATAACCCATGGGTTGAATGGCTGGGCGGCGGATGTATCGCATTGACTCTTGCCGGTGTTGTCCTTCACGGCGGTGCAAGAATTGTTATGGGCCGAAAAAGAAAAGGAAGCAACCTCCCATGAAAAAAGAATATGTCTATCGCAGCTTCGAACGGTTCTGGCACTGGCTGCAGGCCGTACTCATCCTCTTTCTCGGAATCACCGGATTTGAGATCCATGGATCGATTCGTTTCTTCGGGTACGATCAAGCCGTTGCGTATCACCATGTTGCCTCGATGAGTTTTCTGGTCCTCATTGTCTTTGCCGTCTTCTGGCATATCACCACCGGAGAGTGGAAACAGTACCTGCCGACGCGAAAAAATCTGCGGGCGCAGCTTGAGTACTACATCCTCGGCATTTTCCACAACGCTCCGCATCCGACGAAAAAAACAGTCCTGAGCAAACTCAATCCGCTCCAAAAACTGGTTTATGCGGGCCTGAAAGTGCTTGTTATTCCGGTGATGGTGTTCACCGGCCTTCTCTCCATGTTTTATCGGTACCCTCAACGATATGAAGTACTCAGTCTGAACATTAACGGGCTTCAAACGATCGCACTCCTTCACACCATCGGTGCGTTTCTTCTTGTCGCCTTCTTCATTGCGCATCTGTATCTCATCACTACCGGCCGTACGGTGACATCAAACCTTAAAGCCATGATCACCGGATATGAAGAATTGCCCGTGGACACGGAAAAAAGAGATGATGACGCATCGACGACATCCGTGAGCGAGGTGAACCCATGAACACAAAATATATGAATCCGTATCTTGCAGGATTTTTTCTCGGCCTTGTTCTGCTCGCCGCACTTTTTATTACCGGGCGAGGTCTCGGCGCAAGCGGCGCCATCAAGAGTATGGTCGTCGCAGCGGTGGACGGCATTGCGCCTGCCCATGCCGAATCTTCATCGTTCTACGGAACATATGTCGGCCCCGGGAAAGAACATCCCCTGAAGTCGTGGCTGTTCTTTGAAGTGGTGGGGGTTCTCATCGGCGGATTTATTTCCGGATTGGTCTCCGATCGATTGAAGATCGTCACCGAATCGGGCCCGAATGTCAAACCGAAAATCCGGTGGCTCTTCGCTGCCATTGGCGGCGCCTTATTTGGAATCGGCGCACAGTTTGCCCGCGGATGCACGAGCGGCGCGGCGTTAACCGGAATGGCGGTCCTTTCAACGGCCGGATTTGTCACGATGATGGCAATTTTTGGCTCAGGGTATGCATTCGCGTACTTTGCCAGGAAATTGTGGATCAAAGAAAAAGAATAGGTGAACCCATGGGACCATTTGTACCTGAATTGATATCCGACCAGCTCAATCTTCTTGTTGCTCTCTTCATTGGAATCGGATTTGGATTTGTGCTGGAGCAGGCGGGATTCTCATCCTCGCGGCGCCTTGCCGGTGTTTTTTACGGCTACGATTTCACCGTGTTGCGTGTATTTTTTACCGCCGCCGTGACGGCCATGAGCGGTGTACTCCTGCTCGGGTATTTCGGGTTGCTGGACACGGAGGCGATTTATGTGAATCCCATGTGGCTTCTGCCTGCCGTGGTGGGAGGAATCATCATGGGCGCCGGTTTTATCCTGGGCGGATATTGTCCCGGTACCAGCATCAGTGCAGCCGCCATCGGGAAAGTGGACGGGATGTTTTTTATCGGCGGCGGAATTCTCGGAGTACTTGTTTTCGGAGAGCTTTTCCCCCTGTACGATAAATTTTATGAATCCACGCCGCTGGGCGCTCTGAAAGTATTCGATTTGCTCGGCATCTCACAGGGACTTTTTGCATTTCTTTTGATCACCATTGCCGTTACCGCGTTTGCCGTGACGACCATGATCGAAAAACGGGTGAATAAAAATTCCGCTCCTTCTCTCGAATTTAAAACCAGCAGGCATGTCGCCGCAGGGATAGTTGCCCTGGCGCTTGGTGTTCTGTTCATCGTTCTCCCGGATCGAAAAACCCATCTCCTCAATAAGGTGTCCGAACCAAATTACATCTCTTCGCATCCCGTGGTGACGATGGAAATAGATGAATTGGCATTTCGCATTGTCGATCGTGAACCCAACATTCAAATTATTGATGTGCGCACGCCGGAATCGTACGCCCGGATGGCGCTGCCTGCCTCCAACAATATTCAGGTTCGGGATTTCTTCAGCAAAGAATGGGCCTCGGCCTTTTCCCGGCGCCATGTCAGGAAAGTGATCGTCGGTGAGAATGATGCACAGGAACGTTCTTCTTACCTTCTCCTGCAGGAACTGGGGTACGAGAACCTCGCCATATTGCAGGGAGGATTTGAAGCGTTCAATAAAACAATACTGACCTCTTCGGTTCCCGTTTCGACTGGCGGCCGATGGGAAGCGGATGTCATCAAATTTCGCAATGACGCACGCGCCAGAATATCGAAAATGATCGTGGACAGTAAACAACAAGGGCAAAAGATCGTCAGGAAGGAAAAGAAAATCCAGGGAGGGTGTTAAAAGCGCATCGTATATTTCTTTGATTAACAGAAATGTTCGATGTAAAAATTTTTGCAGTCAGGTTTAGGTAATGAGGAAGTGCGGCCGCGGGAAGAAATTTAATATCCCCGGATGTCCGTTGCCAGCATTCCCGCCTTGCGTGCCGCCTCCAAGCCGATATCTCCATCTTCAAATACCTGGCAGTATTGCGGAGGAATATGAATGCGTTTTGCTGCTTCGAGAAAAATGTCCGGCGAGGGTTTGGGCAGGACGTCTTTATCGCCGGCAGTGATAATGACCTGAAAATAGTGTTTGATCCCAGTCAATTCCAGGGAGAGCAAGACATTCTCCTCCGAACCGCCTGAAGCAACCGCCATGGGAAGCCGCGATGCATACCGGCGGACGACATCCACCACTGCTTCGATCGGTTTTATCTCCGCACAATGTGTATGAAAATATTCCTGTTTGATGCGCGCGGTCGACTCCACATCGAGATTCGCTCCAAACATGCGGTTATAGTCATCGAGGATATCATTTCCCTGCATCCCTTTTTTCGAAAAAATAAAATCATAATTCCAGATGCCGCCCGCGGTGGTGATGGCATGTTCCCATGCCTTCATATGGAGGGGCATTGAATCGACGAGGGTCCCGTCGCAGTCAAAAATCAATCCTTTGATATAGTCAGGCACTTCAATTGTTTTCATCTGTGTCATGGTTGATTGATAAAAAAGGCGATCCGGATTTGACCGTTCACTTCCCGCCACGAGACCGGTAACATTAATACTCCGCCGGTAATTCCTGGAGCTGCTGGTAGGTAAACACCGGGCCGTCCTTGCACACGTAGACTTTTCCCACGTTGCACCGGCCGCATTTCCCGACCCCGCACTTCATTCTATTTTCGAGTGTGGTGAATATGGTGTCCGGTGTAAATCCGAGTTTCAGCAGTTCGGGAAATGTGAATTTGATCATCACCGGCGGACCGCAGACAACCGCAACCGTCTGTTCACTCGACGGTTCCATCCAGTCGAGCACGGAAGGCACAAATCCCACTTTCCCTTTCCATTCCGGCGTCTCTCCCCCCGGATCAACCGTCGTGACCAGCTTCAAATCGGTGCGTGCGCTCCATTCGTCCAATTCGTATTTGTACACCAGATCGGCCACGGAACGCGCGCCATACAGAATAGTGATATCCTTAAACTGATCCCGTAAATCGAGGACATTCCAGATAACGGAACGCAGCGGCGGCAAGGCGATCCCGCCGGCAATGAAGAGTAAGTTTTTCCCTTTCCATTTCTCGATGGGGAAGGTGTTGCCGTAAGGACCGCGGAATCCAATCACATCGCCTTCTTCTTTCCGGGCAAGTGCGGACGTGACGCGGCCGGTCTGCCTGAATGTGCACTCGATATAATCTTTTCGCGTGGGCGACGAGGCGATGCAAAATGTCGATTCCCCTTCACCGAAAATCGAGTATTCGCCGAATTGTCCGGTTTGGAAACGAAATTGGTTCTTCTCCTCATCGTCCGTGAACCTGAGCCGGAATGTTTTTACGCCGGGGGCTTCATCGAGAATTTTCTCGATCTGCATGAGATACGGTTTATAGATATTGGTTGAACTCATAGACGTTTTGTGCTCTTCAGATTTCCATCGTCTTTTTTATTTCAATCAGTTGTTCCTTGATATTCATATCGGCCGGGCAGGCGCGGGAACATCTGCCGCATCCGACGCACCCGAGCAGTCCGAACCGGTCGGGCATGTAGAAAAACTTGTGCATCAGGCGCTGCCGCCAGCGATCGCTTTGTGTCTTCCGCGGATTGTGCCCCGATGTATGCAGGGTGAAGAGCGAGAACCCGCATGAATCCCAGCAGCGCAGACGGCCGCCTTTTTTGGCCGTTCCTTCATCCTGAATATCGAAACAGGAACAGACCGGACAGACGTATGCACAGGCACCGCACCCCAAACATCGGAGCGACGCGTCATTCCAAAACGGATGATCGAACGATTTCGATAAGCAGGCCGCCACTTCCGTTGAGGAAAAACTCCGATCAATATTCGCCAGCACTTTTGTTTTATCGAACGGGCCGCTGGTTTCAAAATATTGTCCGGAGGCACCGACCAGCGATTGTCCTTTCTCCGTCAGCACCTCCACAAAATATTTGCCATTCCCGACAGGCGTCAACAGGATATCACTGCCCCTCGTATCGCCCGGGGAGGAACCGACGGAAGTGCAAAAACAATTTTGATCCGATTGAACGCAGCTGACGCTGATGACGGTCAGCGACTTCTGCCGCTGCTCGATAAAGGCATCAGGCTCATCGCGGCGGAAGAACTCCGCAAGTGTGTGTAATGCCGAAGCATCGCACGGCCGTGAACCGAACAGCACCCGGTCCGGCATCTGACCGGCCGTTCCATGGTCGATCACGTGCAGGGTTCCGTTGTTCTGTTCGTACGAGAGCAGCCGTTCTACTTTTGGAAACAGAATTTCTTTCGGCGAGAGGGTGGTCTGAATCTCATCAAAGACGATGGAACCGCTCTGACTCACCGGCAGAAAATACGTCTTTCCGGTTTTCCGTTGAGGAGCGTAAAGATGTTTCCCGGATGAAATGAGTCCGTCCAGGAACTGTAATAATTTTTCGTGATGGATGACTGCCTGCTGATGGCTCATTGGATAAAAGTTTCCCTGTCGTCTGTGTTGAACGATGACATTGCCGAATCCGCATTGCAGCGCAGCCCCGGTTCATGACCGAATTCCTGTTTGACCATCCGCGACGCTTCTATCGTCAGCAATCCGATGGGAATCCCGACGGGGCAGGCGATGCTGCAGGATCCGCATTCGATACATCGGCCTGCGAGGTGCATCGCGCGGTTGATATGCCATTCAAAATTTCCCTGCGGGTGGGAAGCCGGACAGACCCATTGCGGCTGGTTATTCTCCGAGATGCACCGCTCGCAATAACACAACGGACATGCCGCCCGGCAGGCATAACATTTGAAACACCGGGAGAGCTCATTCTGCCAATAGGCATTCCGCTGCGGGAGCGGCATCTCCGCAATGGTTTTCATTTCTTTAAGAACGAATGGAGGAAAGACGACAGGATGCTTCGCCGAATATTCCTCGAGTGACGCGTTGTCTTTTAATTCCAGTACCGCCCCCTGGTCGACCGCAAGTACGACGACGCTGCAGGGCTTCACCTGATTTTCTGAAATCAGTTGGATGATGGATTTTACGGCCGCCGGCGTCGCCACGATCGCCGGAGTTCCCAGATTTTTTATTTCCGGTTTATTGAGATAGACCGCCAAATTTTGTCTGCACCGGTCGTCCCACACGAGGCCGGCCGCAGTCTCTGCATTCCTGACAAAGACCGGGCGGACGCGGTCACCGCAGCCGCGGCCATATCCGATGATGACCTGAACGGTCCCGGATTCCAGCAGTTCCTTTGTTTTTTGATGTAACGCCTGCATTCTCTTACTTTCCATATGAAGCCGGGGCAGGAGATGGTCCTGTCGACGCTTCTTTGTGCCGCAGTGCAGAAAACTCCAATGATGGTCCAAGCTCGCGGATTTCTTTGACGGTCGAATTCACAATGTCCGCCCACTTCGCCCCTTCCGCGGCGGACACCCACGAAAATTTTACCCGGCGCATATCGATTCCCATATATTCCATCATATGCCGGAACACGACCCAGCGGCGGCGTGCATGGAAATTTCCGGAGGTATAGTGGCAGTCGTTCGGATGACAACCGGAAACGATCACGCCGTCGGCGCCCTGGGCGAATGCCTTCAGCAATAAATTATAATCGATGCGCCCGGTGCATGGAAACCGGACGATACGGACATTGGCGGCATACTTGATTCTGCTTGTACCGGTCAAATCCGCTCCGGCATAGGTGCACCAGTTGCAGACAAAGGCGATTATTTTTGGTTCGAAATTATTTTCCATATCAATTCAATACTTCCAGGACTTCGGCAAAGAGTTGTTCATTGCTGTACCCCTGCAAATCAATCGACTTCGATTTACAAAATGCCACGCATGTTCCGCATCCCTGGCACAATCCGGGATTGACGCGGGCAACGGTCTTCATCAATTTGCCGTCCCGTGTTCTGATTTCTTCCCGTTCAATGGCATGAAACGGACATGCCGATTGACACATAAAACAACCGGCACATGTCGAATAGGCCGGCGGCGCAGTACGGTTCACCACGGCAATGACCGGCTCCCGCGTCAGTTCGGCACTTGAAAATAATCCGATGACTTTGCTTGCCGCCGCAGAGGCCTGGCTGACTGTCTCGGGAATATCCTTTGGCGACTGGCATGCCCCCGCAAGAAAAATTCCAGCGGTGTTCGTTTCCACCGGCCGCAATTTGGGATGGGCTTCCGAAAAGAAATGATGCGCATCATAACTCACATGGAGTTTTTGCGCAAGTTCTTCCGCCCCTTCATTGGCGACCCCGGCGGTGGCAAGCACGACCATGTCGGCTTCAATTTCCACCTGCTGCGCTCCGAGCAGCGTATCTGCTCCGCGGACAATCAGTTTTCCATTGCGTTCATAGATGCGCGAAACGCGCCCGCGGATGTAGTGGACATGATCCTCTTCGATCGCGCGGCGGACAAACTCATCATACCCCTTCCCCGCCGCACGGATATCCATGTAAAAGACCGTGGCATCGCCGTCATGCACTTTATGTTTGTAAAGCATCGCATGCTTCGCGGTATACATGCAGCAGATTTTTGAACAGTACTCGATGCCTTTCGCCGGATCACGCGAGCCTGCGCACGCGACAAAAACAATTTTTCTGGGCACCGTTCCGTCGGAAGGACGCTTTACTTCGCCGAGTGTCGGCCCGGACGCAGAAAGGATCCGTTCAAATTGCAGGCCCGTGACGACATCTTTATATTTGCCGTAACCGTATTCCGGGAAAAATGATGTCTCTTTAATAGTAAATCCCGTTGTGACCACGACGGAGCCGACCGGAATGTCGAGAAATTCATCCTGCTGATCGAAACGAATTGCCTGTGCCGGACATTTTGAAGCGCAGAATTTGCATTTTCCGGATTTAAAATACGTGCATCGCGTGCGGTCGATGACCGGCTTATTGGGAACGGCCTGCGGGAACGGGACATAAATCGCCCCCCGCATACCCAGCCCGGTATTGAATTCGCTGGGTATTTTTTTTATGGGGCACGCCGTGGCACATTCACCGCAGCCGGTGCAAAGTTTTTCGTCGATACTTTTTGCTTTTTTACGGATCCGCGCGGTAAAGTTCCCGATAAATCCGGAAAGATGTTCCACTTCGGCGTAGGTGTAGAGGGTGATGTTCGGATTCTGTGCGACTTCCACCATGCGCGGTGTTAGAATACATTGGGAACAATCGAGCGTCGGAAATGTTTCCGAGAGCTGGGACATGTGGCCGCCGATAGACGGTTCACGTTCCACGAGTACTACTTTTTGTCCCGCATTGGCAATATCGAGAGCCGCTTGAATTCCCGCAATTCCGCCGCCGATCACCAGAGCCGTTTTGGTGAGGGGAACCTTGATCGGAAAGAGCGGTTTGTTCCGTTTCACTTTTTCAACCATCATCGAAACAAGGTCAACCGCTTTATCGGTGGTGGCATCGCCTTTGGCATGGACCCATGAACAGTGCTCGCGCAAATTCGCCATTTCGCACAGGTACGGATTTAATCCGGATTCGGAACAGGTCTTGCGGAACGTCGGTTCATGCATGCGCGGAGAACAAGCGGCGACAACGACGCCGGAAAGATTTTTTTCCCTGATGGCGTTCCGGATAAGATTTTGTCCGGGATCGGAGCACATATATTTATAATCGACGCTGTGGACCACCCCCGGGACGGAAGCAAGCGCCTTCGAAACTTTTCCACAATCCACCGTTGCACCGATGTTTTCACCGCAATGGCAGATAAATACTCCGATACGAGACATGGGAATTTCTACTCGTTATGAACCCGCCGC
The DNA here is from genome assembly GCA_003819715.1 of Ignavibacteriota bacterium. Classification (GTDB taxonomy): domain Bacteria; phylum Bacteroidota; class Ignavibacteria; order UBA10030; family UBA10030; genus Fen-1298. The sequence continues at coordinate 21,006 of RPQN01000021.1, forward strand.
CGCTGTTTGCGCGGGCACGGTCTGCTGATCTTTACGTTTTCCGTGAATTGATACTTTTACAAAATGCCGGTGCAGGCCCAGGCTTCGTGCATCCAATCCAAGAGCCAGCCCTATTGCCTGGGTGATATAGATTACCGGAATTGAAAATTTCTTCCCCGCTGCATATTCAATTTCTTTTCGGCGCATATCCAGATTGGAATGACACATCGGGCATGCGACGATAATCGCTTCCGCGCCGCGCGCTGCGGCATCTTCTAAAATGGCGCTGCACAGTTTTCCAACAATATCGGTACGGGCAATGGATAAACTTGCCCCGCAGCATTCGGTTTTCATTCCCCATTCCAGCGGCGTCGCGCCGATCCGCTTCATGAGTTCGTCCATCTGCATCGGATCTTCCCTTCGTTCTTCGCGGACAACGCCCGGGGGACGAACGAGCAGGCAGCCGTAATAACACACCACGGTATGGGGAAATGACGCGGGGAGTTTCTTTAGAATCTCCGGCGTCAGCATGCGATTCAATACTTCCACAATATTCCGTACGGCGGTCGTTCCATGGTACGGCATCCCCAGCAATGCGCTCACGCTGGTTCGTGAGGCCTCATCGGCCGCCAGGTCTTTTTTTGCAGTAACAAGCCGGTTGAAGCATGCCGCGCATGGGACCAGCAGCTCGGGAAACTGTTGATTCTCCGCCTGGGCTAAAATTTGTGCCGGCAGGGCGAGAGCGAGGGCATGGTCAAGCTGATGTGCGGAACTTGCCCCGCAGCAATTCCAGCGTTCAAGTTCCTCCAATTCCAATCCGAGGCGCGGTGCAATGGCGCGAAGGGATTCGGCGTATTCACGGGACGACCCTTCCAACGAACATCCGGGGTAGAGACCCATTTTCATGATTCCTGTTCCTCCCTTTTCTGAAGGCCGGAAAAAATCCGGTTGACGAACCTGCTCTGGAAATGGGGAAGAAGCGATAATTTTCCTTTGTGGAACATGACCGGGGCGAGAACAACGTCCTGGAGGAAATGACGTGTGCGAAGTTTATAATCGGCAATGAGGCCTATTTCCCACAGCCGGCCGAAATTTCGGATGGTATCGATAAAGGATTTGTGGAACGCGACGATATCTTTCGCGCGCGGATGAACCAGCGCCCGGTGGAGAGACTCGGCCCGAAGAACATCCATGACCTTTGGAAGATCCACTTCCATGGGACATCGGGAGATGCACGTATGGCATGTGAGGCAGAGCCAGATGGAATAGCTGCTTAAAACCTTTTTATCGGATTCCGGATGCTGGTATTGAAGCAGGTGCAGAAGAACACTCGGGGCAGGATCCATTTCGTGGCCGGCGGGGCATCCTGCAGAACATTTCCCGCATTGGTAGCACCGCTGCACGAGTACACCGGACTGTTGATGGATGAGTCCGGCAAGGGAATCCGTTGTAACGCCATGGCCGACAGACATAATCATTCCTCATGTTGCGCAGGAATCGGAATGAGCGGAGGATGGTGCTGTGGTGGGAAATGATATCGGGTTCGCTGCTGTTCATGGCAAGAAACCGATAAGAAAAATCTACAAACGATTGCAGCAATTTCTCAAAAACACTTTTACTTCTTAGAAACTGATTCCCATCATTTTTAAAAATAATTTAAGTTTTCTTATCCTTCGTTCTGAGTCAAGTTATTCCAATTCTCTACCAACACCATAATGCATAAATATACAGATTAATCTGAATAATTAAAATTTTTCTATTGAAATATTTTTATTTTTTAATGAATATGCGTATCGAAATATTCTTTATTTGCAAATTATTCTTAAGTCGGACGGGATTCACATGCAGGGGATGCGGCGTTGTCATAGACGAAGACACTGAACGCCGAAGAGGGCTCACGGAGCGTTATGCGTTTCTAAAATTTTTGAGCGTTCAGGAGTTCTTCCATTAATTCTTTTTTATTGGCGCGGGAGATCTGTCTGCCGTGGATGGAAAGTCCTTCAGACGCCCGGGCACGCCGCCGCAATTCATGCACCGTCAGTACATCTAACTCCTTAAAATACGCCTGCATTTGCGGACTTAATCCTTCGGGCATGGGGAATGCTTCTTCATAAACCGGCTCTTCCCCCGTCTCCCGGTTTCCCTCATCGGGAGCCGCATTTTTTTGTCCGAACGGTTCTTCTTTCTCCGGAAGAGTCTCCATGGTCCCTTCCGGCGAATGTTCATCGCCTTCGCCTGATTCGAGGCCAGTGTGCGTCTGCCGGCGTTTGGTGGAGATCAGATCTTCCAACCCCTCTCCGGGACGCGGAATAATATGCCTGGAGACAAGTTCGCCCACACGCTGCGCAGCAGCGGCACCGGCGTCCACGGCAGAACGCACCGCCGCCGTATCACCGGAAATGGTCATAGTGACGAGAGCGCCCCCTGTGATTTCCTTGCCAAGTAAAACCACATTGGCGGTTTTGAGCATTGTGTCGGCAGCTTCAATCGCAGCAACCAATCCTTTGGTTTCTATGAAGCCAAGAGCAGCGTCACCCATGAGTGGATATCCGATAAAAAAAATCCCGGCGGTGTAACATTCGTCGGGAGGTTGGTCCAAAAAAAATTATTTTTGTGCTGGACGTTTAGGGAGAATGGACTCCACATCACTGTGAGGACGCGGAATAACATGGACAGAGACCAGTTCACCGACACGCTGCGCCGCTGCTGCACCGGCATCTGCTGCTGCCTTCACTGCACCGACATCGCCCCGTACCATGACGGTCACATATCCGCCGCCGATTTGTTCTTTTCCGATCAGTGTCACTTTAGCCGCCTTGACCATTGCATCGGCCGCTTCGATTGCGCCGACAAGTCCTTTGGTTTCGACCATGCCCAGTGCGTCTAATGAAATGTCTGACATTGAATTTCTCCTTACGTGTGTGGTCAGAATGGAAGATTCACGATGACGCCAATATAAAGAATGACCATCTGAATGTCAACAGAGCGCCCGCGGGGTGATCATCGGTTTTCTCTCTTGTAAATAAGAGTGCAGAATATCGGTGCAAAAAATAGAAGAATGAGCTATCTTTAGAGTAACGGGTTTGGTGAACGTTTCAACGGGACGCAGTGTGAACGATGACAGCAATGAATCAAACAGCACAACAGATCGCGCGTGAGTTGTTCGAGACGTACGATTCATACAAATTTGCAGAAATCCAATCCTGCCGGATCACTCATGCAGAACTGTTGAAATGGCTCCGTCCGTTAAAGGATCAACCGCTGTTGAAGAAGCTGCCGCTGGGAACTTCCGGTGAGGGACGAACGGTCTCGCTCTATACCGTCGGCGACGGACCGGTAAAAGTCATGCTCTGGTCACAAATGCACGGAGATGAACCTACTGCCACGATGGCGCTCCTGGATATATTTAATTTCTTCACCGTGCATCAGGACCATGTGGTGACGAAAACGATCCGTGAAAAATTAACGCTTCTCATCATTCCGATGCTCAACCCGGATGGTGCAGAACGATTTACCCGGCGAACGGCGCAGCTCGTCGACATCAACCGTGACGCCCTGGCACTGGAGACTCCGGAAGCGCGGATTCTCCGGGATGTGTGCAATAAATATCAACCGGACTATGGATTTAATCTTCACGATCAGGACCCGCGGTTGACGGTCGGCACCACCAAAAAAATTTCCGCCATGGCCCTGCTCGCACCGCCGGTCGATGAAGCAGGAACAGATACACCGGTGAGAGCGAGAGCGAAAAAAGTCGCGTCCCTCCTGGCGCAGCTCTTCGCACTGTTTATCCCCGGCCAGATCGCAAAATGGGACGACACGTATGAACCCCGGGCATTCGGCGACGCGATTCAATCGTGGGGGACCAGCACGGTGCTGGTGGAATCCGGCGGTTGGAAAGGCGATCCCAACAAATTCTTCATCCGCAAGCTGAATTGTATTGCCCTGCTGTCCGCGTTATATGCCATCGCGACCGGCGAGACAGCACAGGCAGACGCCGGGATCTATGAGCAAATACCGGTCAATATGAAATTGGCATGCGACCGGATTATCAGGAATGCGGTATTGCAATTGAACAACCAGACCGCTCCGCTCAAAGTCGATATCGGAATCAATATCGACACGCGAAAAAACGCCTCCGCGGATTCGCTGGAACAGGTTGCCACGATTGTTGAGATTGGAGACCTCCGGACGTTTATTGCATTGGAGGAAGAGACCGATGTACAGGGAGCGGAGCTTGACGCAGCCAGAATCATACTCGACCAGCCTTTTTCCGTACGTGAGATACCGATGCTCTTAACTCAAGTGGCGGCATGATGGCTCACCAACGGGAAGATACCACGGCGGTCGCGAAAGCCCTTCTCAAGCGGCAGACAGAATTTGAAGCGGAAGCGTTCCCCCACAAGGATATCCTGCTCAACTTTGCCCTGCGCACCACCGGCGACGCGGATGACGCAAAAGACCTCCTCCAGGAAACGTTCATGAAAGCGTTTCGTTTTTGGGATAAGTACGAGAAGGGGACCAATATCCGCGCGTGGCTCTTCCGGATCATGAAAAATTCCTATATCAACCGCTACCGCAAGGAAACACGCGAACCGGGGATGGTGGACTACGACGATGTCGAGAATTTTTATGATTCCATCCGGGACAACAGTACCGATTCCAACGATCTCCAGAAGCGACTGTTCAGCAACATGCTGAGCGACGAAGTGACCACAGCCCTGCAATCCCTGCCGGAAGATTTTCGTACGGTCGTTATCTTGTGCGATATTGAACAGCTGACGTATGAAGAAATTTCAGATTTCTTAAACTGTCCCATCGGTACGGTACGGTCGCGTCTGCATCGCGGGAGGAAAATGCTGGAAGAGAAGCTCCGCGATTATGCAAAAGAGCGCGGCATCATTTCGGATGAACCGCTCGATTAACTCTTCCCTGATTTCATCTTCCGGCGATCCCTGCCGTTCATGGCGTCAACGGGTCCCTCTCTCCTCACATCCCCATCAGCAGCCGCTGCCCCAGTCTGGGCGGTAATGTCGTTTTTAATATTTTCCAGGAGGCGGTTTCCATATCGTACGGACATCGGATATTTTCGTAACTCCACCTCCTGGTATCGAACAGTCCAAAGCTCAAATTCGTATTCCGGTCACGCGGCTGGCCGATGCTTCCGACATTAATGATAAACCGGTCTTCTTTGGTCACCTGCCCCTGCCCTGCGCCGGTAGAAAATATCGCGGGAATATGCGTATGGCCGATGAAGCATATCAATTCTGAAAAACACGGGAAGGCGGCAGCGGCACCCGCACGTTCAAGAATATAATTCCATTCCGCCGGATCGCACGGTGAGGAATGGACAAAGAGGAGATCCTCCATGGTATGCGTGTGAGGGAGCTCAAGAAGGTATTCTGAATTTCTTTCGGTCAATTGTTCCCGGGTCCAATTGATCGCCGCGCGGGCATCATGCGTAAAGTGTTCCGTGAGGGCAGTATTTCGAACCGCTTCATCATGGTTGCCTTTGATGACCACGGTACACCGTTGGCGCACGAGGTCGACACACTCATTGGGATTCGCCCCGTATCCGACGATATCACCAAGGCAGATGATCTCATCCACGTTGTGCTGATCGATTACCTCCATGGCTTTGGTCAATGCTTCAAGGTTGGAATGAATATCAGAGATGATCGCTAAACGCATGATGATCGACGGAACCGGTTATCCTTTTGTCCAACTGACGTTCTTCGTTCCCCTGTCCGGAGGTGGTTCCCCTGGTTCCCGCCATCGCTCAAGGGTGTTTGCCCATTGGATGTGAATATAGGCAAACTCGCTGTCCGATGCAATGTTCATTGCACTCCTACGAAACACTCCTTATATTGTCAGCGAGAACAAACTCATTTCCCATGACCATCGCATTCTCCAACGAAAAAAAGTTTATTGCCCTGACCTCTGTTCTCGCGGCAATCTTCCTGACGGGCTTCAAACTGGGCATTGGATTATGGACGAACAGCCTGGGCATCCTTTCCGAAGCCGCGCACTCCGGACTTGATCTTCTCGCGGCGATCATTACATTCCTTGCGGTATCGTTCGCGGACCGCCCGGCGGACGAGGATCATCCGTACGGCCACGGAAAGCTCGAGAATATTTCTGCATTCATTGAAACGCTTCTCCTCGTCGTTACCTGTGCGTGGATTGTCTACGAAGGAGTGAGCCGGCTGCTTGCCCATTCACACCATGTCGATACAAACGTCTGGAGCTTTATCGTCATGGGCGTGTCCATTGTCATTGATATCAGCCGGTCGCGCGCGCTGTACCGGGTTGCACGGAAACACAACAGCCAGGCGCTGGAAGCGGATGCGCTTCATTTTTCCAGCGATGTCTGGTCGTCGTTCACGGTGATCGTCGGATTATTCTTTGTCTGGCTGGGTTATCCCGAGTTCGATGCCGTTGCCGCTATCGGTGTCGCGCTCCTGGTCCTGTTTGTCAGCTACCGGCTTGGGCGCCGCACGATCGACGCGTTGATGGACCGTGTGCCGCAAAGTCTCACAAAAGAAATCGAGCGTGCAATTCAATCGGTCGAAGGCGTCGAGGAACTGCGCAAGGTCCGCATCCGCAATTCCGGCGCGCATATGTTTGTGGATGCGGTTGTCGCCATCCGCAGGACCATTCCATTTCAAAGTGCGCATACCATCATGGACACGATCGAGCGGGCCATCCACGACATTCATCCCAATGCCGATGTGGTGGTGCATTCAGAACCGTTCGAATCGAAAGATGAAACGATTATTGATAAAATCCGGGTGATTGTCATGGATAAAGGCCTGCGTGCGCCGCATAATATTGAGGTGCAGCTTATCGACGGGAAATATTTTATCGATTTTGATATGGAATATGCGGAAGGCAAAAGCTTCACCGATGCCCATGAGACGACTTCTGAAATCGAACGGCAGATCCAGACCGCCATCCCCGCGGTCGGAAAGGTGACCATTCACATGGAAGAATATCATCCCTCCGAACGAATTCTCGTGGACGTCACTGCTGCCGAGACGACACTCTCCGCCGAAATTCAACGTGCGGTTGAGCAACATAACGATATTGCTGCCTGCACGGATTTGACCTTACTCCAGGAGGGGCATCAGTATAACGCAACGTTCACCTGCCAGATTGATAAAACAAAAACACTGGATGAGGTGCATCAGATCATTTCAGAGGTCGAATCATCGCTGTTCCGGCAATTCAAGCAGCTGCGAAGAGTTTTGATCCACGCCGAACCGAAGTAATCCGTAAAGGGGATGGAATCCTTCATCCGCTGCACCTGCAAGGTTACCCGACGTTTCTCAGAATAATAAATCCGGCGCCCACAATGAGCGCACCGCCAATCAGTTTTTGCGCCAGCCTCTCCTCTGAAAATATTTTCCCGCCATAGAACGATGCATAGAGAATCGATGTCCGTTTCACCGCCAGGACCAGCGCGACCGGTGCAAGTATGGTTGCTTCGAGCTGCGTAAAACGGTACGCGATGGTCAACAGGGCGACTGCAACAACGAACGGCAGTTCCCCCGCACTTTTTTGCACCAGGGCATGCACCTGCTGCCTGCGCATGACGAACAGCGCGCCGAACATCGCGCAATAGACCAGATGCTGGTAGAACAGAACAATCAACGGATCCGTTTTATATCCGCTCACCAGGAGTTTGTCAAAGACAGACGAAACGGCAAATAAGCAGAGCGCACCGTACATATAATAGTGATCCTTCGAGCGAAAGAGTTCCTTCACCGGCTGGAAGAACTTTTGCGCCGGGCGTTTTTCCAGAATATACGTCCCCGCCATCATCATGCCAATCCCCAGCCATTCCCATTGGTGGAGTGCTTCGCCGATGATCAGGAGCGCAGCAAGAGCGGTCACCGCAGGAGTCATTCCCAGAATGGGCAGCGCGGTGCTGATCTGATTGTGTTCCAGCGACATCATCACGAGCAGGAATGCGGCTCCTCCCAGAAGACTTTTCCCTACAATGATCAACAGCGTGGATGGAGCGATTGATGTGACATCCATGGACAACGGTATAAATAATGAGAACATCAGGATGATGACCGAGACCATCAGGGAAAATTCCAGGGCATTCAACCGGAATAATACTTTTTTCTGTATCACTGCGGCTGCAGCAGAAAGGAGTGCAGAGCAGGACGCTATGATAAACCAGGACATGCCGATGATGCCTTTCCGAATTTTTTATACTGCGATGCTCACCGAGAGAAAGAAATTCCTGCCCGGTTCCTCTTTTATCAGACCGCGCAGTGTTGAAAGATGATTTTGGTACGCCTTCTCCAGAACGTTTTGAATTCCCGATCGGACCACAATCGAAAACCGATCAATATTCAAGGGAACACTGACCAGGCTGAAATCAACAACCGCATAGCCGGCCGTCGGGATTTCCCCCGGTGCAAGATTTTTCTGCGCACCGGTACCCGTGCAGGAAATACTCACCGTTCCGATCCGTGCAACAGAACTGCTCCATTCGAGCCGGCCCTGGATCGGGGCGATTTGAGGCAGGTCGGCATGAGTGCGGAGATCCTGCCCGCGGACATAGGCGATGGATGTTTTCAACACGCTCCAATCGGTCAGCTCTGTCTCTCCTGAGAATTCATAGCCGTAGAGTTGCGCCTCGCCAATATTCGCATTGATGAGCGCCGGACGACCTTCAAACGACCCCGGAACCGTGGTGACCAGATTCGTCATGCGATTGAGAAAAACATCCGTTCGAATATTCAATCCGTCCGCATGAATTCGGATTCCGGAATTGAAACAGATGCTTCGTTCCGGCTGGAGATTGGGATTTCCCACCTGAACAATCCCGTTCCCGAGATCCAAATATTGATATCGTTCTTCAAGTGATGGGGAACGAAACGCTGTCGCTGCGAGAACTGTCAGATCCACTTCGGATGTCAGCCTTGCTTGAAATCCCGCATGTGCACTCCACGATTTATCGTTCGCCGATCCGCGGTCCCAGAGCATGGTGGAATCCGCTGTATTTGTCCGCAGGGTTCCGGCGGTGACGACATATTCGGGGTTAAATGTTTTTTCATTGCTCACATGGATCCCATCCACCCGCGCTCCCATGGTCATCGTCAATCGGTCGGGCATGATCCTCCATTCATCCTGCGCATAGATGCCGCTGCTGAAAAAAGTTGACGAAGGAATCGGTCGTTCCCCGATAATTTTATTTATGCTCCGGTTGTTTTTTTCCCTCCGGCTGTCCAGCGACCGTTCCCATGCTTCCGCACCCAGGACCAGCAAATGGTCAACTGCCGGAATTATTTTGAACTCCATCTGGGCGTTGATGGTGGTATGGACCGCGTGCGGCGTCACCGTCAGTGACGGCGTTTGAAGTATCTCGACATTGCGGTCGATTTCCTGCCTCGATAGACGGAACGTCATAAGCGGCAGCCTTGAGGAATAATTTGGAATACGGTACTCGATTCCCAATAATTCCCGGCGGGCCAGCGTGTAACGAACTGCGGCAGTGACCCCGAACGCAGATCCGCCCGGTATGCCGGTATCTTCCGCCTGCGACCGCTGATACAACAGGAAGAGCGTCTGTTCCCCCATCGTTCTTAAACCCAAAGAACCGGTGAGGCTGAAATCGTGAAACTGAGAGTGCGGCAGCACCCCGTCCGGCGTCGAGGTATTCCCCGCATGACGATATCCGCCGCTCAGACGCACCGCATAACGATCAGAAGATCCTTCCACTGCCGCATACTGCGACATTTCACCATTGACACTGGACGCACTGCCGGTCAGTTCTGCGTTCGTTCGCAATTGATCGGTAAAGGATGGGCGCTTCGTGACAAGATGAAGAACACCGCCGAATGCCCCGGTTCCATAAAGTACCGACCCGGCCGATTTCAGCAGTTCGACCCGTTCAAGATCGTTGATGTTGATAAGAGAAAGAGCTCCGGCGATATCGTTGGCGGTTTCTATTCGAGTATTATCTATTAAAGAGACGATATTGGACCGGCTCATGCCCCTGATGGAGAGTGCGGTTTCCCAGGTCCCATCGCGCACGAGCGCGACCCCGGGTACTGTATTCAACGCATCCGGAACGGTGACGGTTGAATATTGAATGAGATGATCAGTCATTTCAATATTCACAGGATAAGGGATATCGCTCAGAACCGACGAAGCGCGCGTACTGCGAATCACGACCTCGTCAGAATGAAAAAGGGCAGGTCGAAGCTGAATGAGCAGGCTGTCCCGTTCATGAGATGGAAGATCAATGCGGTAGTCGGCGCCGGCATATGCCATATGCCGCACGGAAAGCGTATAAGTTCCAGGAGCAAGCTGTTCATAACGGAAACAGCCGTCTTCGTCCGTTGTCTTTCGTTTCCCCAGTTCGAGCACTTCGACGACGGCCTGAACCACCGGTTGATGCGTCGATGCATCGATCACTTTTCCGCTCAGCAGCATGGATTGTGATAGAGACAGCGACGCAACACCAACAACAAGCACGAGACCCCGTACGAACCGTCGAAGGTTGAACCAAAAAATCTTCATGTATCAATTCCCAAAAAAAATGCCGGTACACCATGTACCGGCTGACGGTAATTCAATTGTATACTAATTATTTTTGTCTCCTGAAGCAACGATCTCCCGTGAAAATGAAATTCATTTTTCAAGATACCGCCGTTCCATATTCAGCCGTTGTCAATTTCAGTAAAATATTTAATTCTGCGGCGAACATTCTCCTGTAAAAAAGAATACTCGTCGTAAAGAATAAGCAGATCGTTGAAAAATAAATTGTTGAGATTTGTTTACGAACATGCTCATTGTTGTTTGAAATTTCATCATAATAATATGAATAAAAAGACTGTACCGTTCAATTAATAATTTATTTTTACTCTTCATCAAAATGCCGACCGGTTTATATCATTCTTCTTTATATTATATGCGTGCCTTTTGGCATTCGAGGAAGTAAAGCGACGGCATCAATTGAAAAGCAGCTCGTTTCCCAGTGGGTTTTTCTTGTTGAACCTGATCCAGGAATTCGTTTTCCGTATTACCGTTTAGCAGTTTCAGACGAAAACGTTACGAGTATAAAAAAGGTTTAGAGCTCTCTCATCTTCAACCCTGATATGATCGGACACCGCAGCCTGCGAAGAGCATGGAACTGCAGTGGAACGACCAGCCGCTTTGCTTTCCGATTACCAAGAACTTCAATTATTGTTATTTCATTTTATACAAAAATTGTCTGCCTTTTACTTTCAATTTTCATGGAATGAATGTTGCGGAGAATATTTCATCGTCTCGATTCGCTCAGAACATTAATCACGAGGAGCAGTTATGGATGGAACTCAAACAATGACGCGGGAATTTCAGGAAATCGATTCAATCATTTCAAAACACAAAGGACATCACGGGGAATTACTCAGCATCCTTGAGGAAACGCAGCTTCTCAACGGACAAAAATTCCTCTCTGAAGAAGCGCTTAACCATGTTGCGCTTCGCACCGGTGTTCCTCTCTCCCGGGTCTATAACGTCGTCACCTTTTTTTCATTCTTTAACCTGAAGCCTCAAGGCAAACACACCGTCACCGTCTGCCGGGGAACCGCGTGTCATACCAAGGGATCAAAAGCGCTGCTCGACGACCTGGGACTCATGCTCGGATGCAGCAAGGCGCTTGAAGACGGGGAATCATTTTTCACCACACCGGACAATCAGTTCACCATTTCCACGGTCGCGTGTTTTGGACAATGCGCGCTTGCACCGGTTGTCGCCGTTGACGGAGTGATCTACAGTAATGTCACCACCGCCAGGCTGCAAAAGCTCCTTGGAAAAATTTCGAAGGGAAGGAAAAAGTCATGAAAATACATGATGCGGCAACATTAGAGAAGATTCGGCAGCTGGGATTGTCAAAATTCCTTCCCGATGTTCCAAGAATTTCAGTCGGTATGGGAACATGCGGACTCGGCAACGGCGCAAAGGAAGTATTCGAGAGCTTACAGAAGGCCATCAAAGCAAAAAAAGCAAAAATACAGCTCACGCCCGTCGGATGTTTCGGATTTTGTGCCGAGGAGACGCTGGTTAATTGCTATTTTCCAGGACAGCCGCTCATCGTCCTGCATAAAGTGCTTCCCAAGGATGCCGAGAGCATTGTCGACGGCCTCTGCAGAGGAATGATCCCGCTGAAGAAAGCCCTTTGCAGAATTGAACACTGGAATTTTTACACATCGAGAATAGAGTTCGGCGACGGCCTCAGCAGCGTACCGTTATGGAATGACATTCCATTCTTCAAAGGCCAGAAGAAGATCGTTCTTCGTGACGCCGGCCTGATTAACCCTGAAGATATCGAAGAATATATAGCCGTCGGAGGCTATAGTGCGCTTCTGAAGACATTAACGCAACTGACGCCGGACAGCGCCCTTGAAGAAATCAAAAAATCGAAGCTTCGCGGACGCGGCGGAGCAGGATTCCCCACGGCGATTAAATGGGAAATGATGAAAAAAGTCGAGACGGATAAAAAATATATTATCTGCAATGCCGACGAAGGCGACCCGGGCGCTTATATGAACCGGAATGAAATCGAAAGCGATCCCCATGCCCTTATCGAGGGAATGCTCATCGGCGCGTACGTGATGGGCGCTTCCGAAGGAGTGATGTACGTCAGGGCCGAATACCCGCTTGCCGTCGAACGGTTCAAAAAAGCGGTCGATCAGGCGAGAGCATACGGATTACTCGGCAAGAATATTTTCGGATCCTCCTTCAGTTTTGACATCTCTTATGTGGAAGGAGCAGGGGCGTTCGTCTGCGGCGAGGAAACCGCACTCATTGCATCGATCGAAGGCAGAGCCGGACGGCCGCTTCCACGTCCCCCCTATCCCGCACAAAAAGGACTCTGGGGAAAACCAACCAACATTAATAACGTGGAGACATGGATCAATATTCCGCTCATCCTGACGATTGGCGGAGATGCATTTGCAAAGTTTGGAACGCAGACGAGCACCGGAACGAAGGTGTTTTCTCTCGTCGGGAAGATAAAGAATACCGGACTCGTGGAGCTGCCGCTGGGCACCCCGCTGGAAAATATTATTTACCAGATGGGAGAAGGAACCGGAAATAAAAAGAAAATCCGCGCCGTGCAAACCGGCGGCCCGTCGGGGGGATGCATTCCCGTTGAACATTTTAATACACCGGTCGATTATGAATCCCTGACCAAGCTGGGAACGATTATGGGCTCCGGCGGAATGGTGGTCATGGATCAGGATAACTGCATGGTGGATGTTGCACGGTACTTCGTCGAAGTGACATATGCCGAATCGTGCGGCAAGTGCACGCCGTGCCGCGAAGGGCTTGCACAGGCGCTCGCGCTGTTGAATAAAATCACCCGCGGCGAGGCATCCATGGAAGATCTCAATACGCTCGAACGGCTCGCGTATGTCATTCGGGATTCCGCCCTCTGCGGCCTGGGACAGACCAGTTCGAACCCGGTGTTAAGCACGCTCCGATATTTCCGCGATGAATATGAAAAGCATATTATCCAGAAGCGCTGCAAGGCGGGCGTCTGTGAAAGTTTGTTTATGGCGCTCTGCGAAAACAGCTGTCCGATGCACATGAACATTCCCGGGTACCTTCAACTGTTGAAAGAAGGACGGATCGAGGAAGCCTTCGAACTCACGCTGCGCGATAATCCGCTGCCGGGGACCGTCGGAAGAATTTGTTACTTCCATTGCCAGATGCGGTGCCGCAGGGATATGGTGGATGATCCGGTCTCTCAGGGTGATATTCACCGTTACCTTGCCGATACGATGTACAAGATGGGCAAGGAAAAGGAAATTTATCAGCGGTTGATCAAAGAAAAACTTTCTCCAACGGGGAAGAAAATTGCCATCATCGGCGCGGGGCCGGCCGGATTAACGGCGGCGTATTTTCTTGTCCGGCTCGGACACAGCGTCACGGTGTATGATAATCATGCCAAAGCAGGCGGCATCCTGCAATACGGTATTCCCGCATATCGTCTGCCAAAAGACGGCCTCGCAAAAGAATTGGATCTCTTTAAAAAGCTTGGAGTAAAGTTCGTCTTCAACACGCGCGTCGGGAAGGAACTCTCCTTTAAAAATCTGCAAAAGCAGTATGATGCGCTGTTCCTGGCGGTCGGTGCACAGAAGGATATTGAACTGGACATCCCGGGCAGACATTCTGCGGGCGTGATCCAGGGATATGAATTCCTCGAGGAATTTGCCAGCGGTAAGAAGCTTCACCTCGGGAAAAAAGTGGTGGTGGTCGGAGCCGGGAATGTGGCCATCGATGCCGCCCGTTCGTGCCTGCGTCTCGGAGCCGAGGTCACCATTGTCTATCGCCGCGACAGGGATGAAATGCCGGCGAATGCACATGAAATTAAGGACGCGATCGATGAAAATATTCATTTCATGTTTTTATCGGCGCCCCATCAGGTGATCACCGATATCAAAGGAAGAGTAACCGGACTTGAAATTCACAAAATGAAGTTCGACGGGTTTGATAATACGGGAAGAAAAAAACCCGTTGAAACCGGCGAGACGGCAATTCTGGAATGCAATACGATTATTCTTTCCGTGGGTGAGAAAGTGGACTTTGAGTCCGCTAAGGAAATCGGACTGGAACTCAGGAAGAACGGAACCATCAAAGTGCAGCAGCCGAGCTGCCGCACCAACCTCCCGAAGGTCTACGCCGGAGGCGATGCGGTCACCGGGCCGGCGACCGTTTCGGAAGCCATGGGGCTCGCCCGCCAGGCTGCAGAGGCGATCGATATCGACCTCATGAAGGAAAAACGGTTCCACCGGTTATTCAGGGATTTCAAATATAAAGATGAACTTATTCCTGAACCGGAGGGCGGCAAAAAAATCGATCCGAAAAAACTTCCCGTCAAGGAACGGATTTCAAGCTTCCAGGAAGTTCTCGGCGGATACTCCGGTGAAGAAGCCCTGCAGGAAGCAGCCCGCTGCCTGCGGTGCGATATCAAATGCCATCAAGAACAGGAAAATTAAGAGGATCTCATGGAAACGAAGATGATCAATATTAAAATTAACGGCAGCGATTATCAGGCTCCCGATGGTATTCCGATCCTCGATGCCTGCAAGCGCGCCGGGATAGAAATACCGACGCTCTGTTATCTTGAGGATGTCTCGAGAAATTCTTCATGCGGAGTCTGTGTGGTGGAAGTCAAGGGAGCCCGATCTCTCGTCCGGTCGTGCACGGCGTGCGTTCACGAAGGCACGGAGATTGTCACCAACTCGGCGCGTATTCGCGACGCACGGAAAACAAATGTGGAGCTCATCCTGGCAAATCACCCAAAGGATTGTCTTTCATGCCTGCGCAATCAAAACTGTGAACTACAGACGATCGCATCCGATCTCGGGGTGAAGGACGACCGGTTTGTCCGAACGAAAAAAGAACTGCCCCTGGATACGAGCTCTTCCTCGCTTATCCGGGACCCGAACAAGTGCATCCTCTGCGGCAGGTGTATCGCCGTGTGCGGCACGGTTCAAACCGTTTACGCCATCGGTCTTTCCGGCCGGGGAATTAAAACGAAGGTTTCCACGTATATGGAAAAAGGCCTAGGCAATGTTGCCTGCACAAATTGCGGGCAATGTGCGCTGGTCTGCCCCACCGGTGCGATCGTCGAACGCGACGATACGGACGACGTGTTTGAAGAATTGATGAATCCCGATAAAGTGGTGGTGGTGCAGACCGCCCCGGCGATTCGTGTCGGGATCGGTGAAGCGATGGGCATGGAGTCGGGAAGCCTGGTCACGGGAAAAATGGTTGCAGGGCTGCGGCGGCTCGGATTCAACAAGGTCTTCGATACCCAGTTTACCGCCGATCTGACCATTATGGAAGAAGGACACGAATTACTGAAGCGCATCAGCAACAAAGGCACCCTTCCGATGATCACCTCGTGTTCGCCGGGATGGATAAAATTTGCAGAACATTTCTTCCCGAATTCGCTTTCGCACCTTTCCACATGCAAATCACCGCAGCAAATGTTCGGCTCGGTCGCAAAAACGTATTATGCGGCGAAGATGGGCATTGATCCGCGAAAGATGGTCGTCGTCTCCATTATGCCGTGCACGGCGAAGAAATACGAGGCAAAACGTCCCGAGATGATGAGCGCCTTTGAGCATTGGAAAGATAAAAAAGGATGGTCGCAGGATGATGCATTTTACGATGTCGACTATGTGCTCACCACGAGAGAGCTTGCACGGATGTTCAAGGAATCCGGCATTCAATTTTCCAATCTTCCGGTTGAGGAATTCGATAATCCGATCGGCGAGTCCACAGGTGCGGCAGTGATCTTCGGCGCAACCGGCGGTGTAATGGAAGCGGCGCTGCGAACCGTGTATGAAGTAGTGACCGGTAAACCTCTGGCGAATGTCAATTTTACCGCTGTCCGGGGCATGGAGGGGATCAAAGAAGCCGAAGTGGACCTGAACGGCACAACTATAAAAGTCGCGGTGGCGCATACGCTGGGGAATGCACGGAAATTGTTTGAACAGATAGAAAAGAAAGAATCACCATACGCATTCATCGAAGTGATGACGTGTCCGGGCGGATGCCTCGGCGGAGGAGGCCAGCCTATTCCCACCACATGGGACATCAGAAAAAAACGGGCGGAATCCATTTACCAGGAAGATCTCAATAAACCGCTGCGCAAGTCGCATGAGAATCCGCATATTGCAGCGCTGTACAAAGAATTCCTGAAAGAACCGCTGGGACATCTCTCCCACCACCTTCTCCATACCACGTACGAGAAGCGCGGGTTGTTTGTCTGGAAATCGAACGGCGTGGAAAAGAAAAAGAAGGAAATGGAACACGCGAAATAATATAAAAGCCATGTAGGGACGTTTAATTAAACGTCCCTACGGTATGTCACGCGAAGGCTCGGAGCAATCTGAGCCTTTTGTATTTTATTTAATATTGAATAGGGGCGTCACGAACTCCCTGCCTTCCGGCAGATTGAATTTCATAACGCTGCTTCAGAGGGAAAATGTCATTCCCGTGGATTTTTAGTCCGTATCAATTGAGCAATCGAAACGAGGTCGCGACGAACCTGAGCGGGAATCCAAAACAGCCCATACTGACATTTCTAAATAATTATTACAAATCCAAAACAGCCCATTCTCCAACCTTGACATTAGTTTTGCATCTCCGTACGTTTCTGCTGTTACCGAGCGATGAAACACCTATCAACCTACTCCCACACCGGTAGCAATAAAAATCAAAAGATTTCCTAAAGAATTTAAAAAACAAAATCAGAAGCGGTGCGGATTGTTCTTTCCGGTTTGTGGAAAAAGTGTCACACTGAGCTTATCGAAGTGCTACGAAAGCAGATAATCATGGAGTATACCCATCTACGACCCGACATACAGACGGCGGGTAAACAGGCTCAGATTGAGAGAAGATTTGACGGCGGAAGAGGCGCCGCAAGCGAGGAACAAATGAAAGAGTCTGTTCAGGGAACTGTGTCACTTTGAACAGAAGAGCAGAAGAACGCTCAAGAGAGAATGGCAAAAAAAACATTTGTCATCTATCCACTTTAATTGGCTGGATATACGACATGGTTCATATTTACAGTAGTCAGTTGCAATTTCCCTGCGCAATAATATGAAAGGAGATTACCATGAAAAAACATTTTTTTATTTTGGGCCTCCTTAGTTTAACAATTACTACTGTCATGTTAGCTAATACAGGCGGCAATTTGGCCCTTTTCAATGGAACAAATGAAACATGGACAAGAGTGGACCAAAACAGTTATCAATTTGGTTCATGGGATTTTCCGGCAACTATTTCACCAGGTGGATTTGCGGGAATTTATATTGAATACCAAGAAGGAATTTTCATCGCTACAGGTGATACTTATGCAACTGCAACATATCGGACACCATCAGGGCATACGATCCTCATTATGTCAGGATACAAGTATATTAATGTGCAACTATCTAATTTTACAAATCTTTATAATGCCGGTCCGACATTTTTTAGCTTGGGTTTTCGATGGAACGCGTATGTTAATTTTGGTCTTTATGAGATTGATGGTCTAATTTATACCGATCATACCGATATGCAAAATTGGATGAAAGATTCATATACATTTATTGCTGATAAAAGGGTTATAGATATTTGTATTCCAGGCTCTCATGATGCAGGTATGTATGTTGATAATGGAGGAACCCCCTTAGCGTCTCAATGCAATACCCTCACCCAGGATAAATCCATTTATGACCAGCTTTTATTAGGTACACGTTTTTTCGATATTCGGCCTGTCAAGTCTGCCGGTATATTTAAAACAGGACACTATGGAAATATAGGAGATAAAACTTGTCAAGGAAAAAATGGAGAATCAATTGCAAGTATCATTCAAGGTATAAACAACTTCATCAGTAAAGCAGGTCGTAAAGAATTCATAATTTTATACTTATCTCACTCATTAGATACCGACGGTCCCGTAACCAGCGGTTGGTATAATCCATTGAATATATCACAATGGAATCAACTTTTTAACCAGCTATCTGCAATTAATAATTTATACATTTTACCAGCCAATGAACGTATTAATTTAACACAGCTAAAAATCAGCCAATTCCTTAACAACGGAACATCGTCGGTATTAATAATTGTTGATAATGGTAATGATTATGGCTCTTATCCAGCGGCGACACACATAGATGCACAATACTATAAAAAAGGGTTCTATGTAAGTAGCGAAAGCTTAAATAAATTCGATAATTATAGTGGTTCGAATGATTATTCAATTATGTCTTCCGGATCAAACACAAGCGGTCAATTATACAAAATGTATAATAATCCATTAAGCTATTTTTTATTATCATGGACATTAACCCAATCCAGCGAGCAGGCTGTTGGTTGCGTTTCACCATTTTATGTGGCCTCAATTAAAGATTTGGCATCTATTGCAAATGCTAATCTGACAACAATATTATATAATTACACCAAAACGGTTTTTCCTAATATTATTTATACAGACCTCATAATAGATTCCAGACCGGCAATTCTTTCAAAAATAATAAATAAAAATACAACCGGTAAATTGATAGGAATTAATTCAATCACAACAGAAGCGCTTGCTGAAATTCCTGCTGTGTACTCGTTAGGCCAAAATTATCCGAATCCATTCAATCCATCGACCGTCATCCGCTATGGTTTACCATCACGAAGTATGGTGCGATTGAAAACGTATAACACACTTGGACAACAAGTCAAAGAGCTGGTCAACTCTCAGCAAGAAGCAGGCTATCACGAGGTAACTTGGCAGGGAGGCGTTTCCTCAGGTGTTTATTTTTATCGAATAGAAGCGTTTGCTGTTGACCATCCACAGAAACGATATATTAAAACAAAGAAGCTTATTTTACTGAGGTGACGGGCAGCTGCAGCGAACAGCAACAAAAATGTAAAAAGAACAATTGCTCCGATCACAGAAATTTGATTTTTAAAAGTTCGATTCGCGACTGCATTTTTGTTGCACACGTTAGGCGCCACGCAGCCAAACGAGTAAATTTGAATAGAGTTTTTCTACTCGTTCTCCCAGATAGAAGTGTTGAAATTTATTGAATTACTAAATTCAGATGCACGGCATATAACAGCGAAAAACAATGACGCATCCCGCTACAAAGAATGGCAGACAGGCAGATGGCGTGGAAAAGAAAAAGAAGGAAATGGAACACGCGAAATAATATAAAACACCCATCCGGCCGCTCAGAGCGATCGGATTGGTTATCGTTCTTGGAAGAAAATACGAATGAAGGCTCAGAGCAATCTGAGCCTTTTGTATTTTATAATGTCCGATCTGATGATCGGACTCTACTCAAACTTGCCTCGATACTTTTTCGCCTGTTGAATATGCGCCAGATGATGTTTGCAATGCCATGCATACAGCGCAAGCGCATCCTTCAGGACAACTTCCCGCTTCTGCTCAGGATGGAAATATTTCTTTTCAAAATCTTTTTCGGAACATGCCTGTAGCAGCGCTGCCCATCGAAGATGCAGGCCCTCCAGAATTTTAACCGATGCTTCAATTGGTGCATTGACCGTGTCCGCCAATTCCGCCCACAGGTTTTCGTGGTATGGCTTGATGGTCGGAGTGGATTCCGTGAGGACAAGTTTAAAGCGGACAAAAGCGTTCATATGACTGTCGGCAGTATGGTGAACAACCTGCCTGATGTTCCAGCCATCCGGTCTATACCTCAAATTCAATTCTTCATTCGATAGTTGAGCCACTTCGTTTTTTAGAAGTACCGGATACTGTTCAATACGTTCAATGCTTTGTGCAATGAATTCTGCGGAAGAGGGTTCGGGTTTTAAAAATTTTCCGATGGGATACCGTAAGATCTCAATATCTTGTTGATTCATATATACTCCGTTAATGTTGGTTATGCATAATGTATTCGTAGGGTCCGTCGCCTCGACGGACCCTCCCATGTCCATTCAGGGGAATGGACTCTACAATAATGTGAAATATTTTTAAAGAGCATCTCCCCGCAATATCCGGATTCTCCGGCGGGATTCTTCGACATAAAGAGAATTGGGGTATTGAGCCAGCAATTTCTCGTAGGCTTCAACCGCCTTCGCCGTATTATTCAATACCCTCTGGTAAATTTCAGCGATCCGGAACAGCGCATGGTCTTTGAGGATGCTCATCTGAATCGAATCTGCAACAACAGAAAACGCGGAAACGGCATCCAGCGGGTGATTCAGAAACAGATGCAGCTCCCCGATCTTCATCATGGCGTCGTCATCCAATAACGCCGCGGGGAAGCGCCGGACAACATCCTGAAATTGCAGAAGAGATTCCGAGTATCGGTGCTGGCGCATGAGCAAATCGGCCTTTGCAAATTCGGTCAGGGCTTGCGGCGATGACGTGTTGTTTTCCTGAATAAAGTACTGCAGCTGCAGCGCGTCGTTGGTCAAATCCGTATTCAGGTTCGAATCAAACTGTTTCAAGATTGAGAGTGCCGAATCAAATTTCGCCTCAAAATAATTCAGCTCGGCTAATTTGTACGCTGCCTGATCTTTATACATCACCAGCGGACTTTTGCCCAGCCGGTCGAAATCCTTCCGGGCCTCGGCTAAATCGTTCCGTGCAATCTGTACTTCACCAAGCTTGAGTACTGCTTCCGTTGAACTGTTTGATGTGGACGGCATCTCTTTCAATTGGTTGAACGCCCTGAATGCGCCGTCAAGATCAAAGAGCCTTTCGAATTTCATGACGCCGATACGATAGACGGATTGAGAAGCAAAATCGGTATTCTCATAATCGGCGGCGATCGATTCGTAAAGCTGGATCGATCGGCGGCATGTCGTCATCACGTCTGTCGCTGACGCTGCGCTATCCGCCGGCGGGATCAGTTCTTCAAACGTCCGGGCATATCCCAGCCGGGCAGAGGGGAGAAGCTGGGCGTTCTGATGATCATCGATAATTTCCTTAAATGCCTCCGCCGCTGTTTTATATGCATGCTCCTGATACAGCCGCTGGGCGAAGTTGAAGAGTTCGTTCCCATGGGACTTCGAGAGCCGATCGATGATGCGGACTTCATCCAATGCCCGGTCGTACAACCGTTCCTCCGACAGGAGCCATGCAGACAATCGATGGAGGGTGATATTGTCCGGAACGGCTTTTAATTCCTCCCGAACCGTCTCATCCGCGGCACGGACTCCTTCCGGTTTGGCCGTATAGGCGCTGAGACGGGACTGAACGAACGGCAGTTGTTCCGGCGCCGATGTCATCAATCGCAGATATTCTTTCGTGGCCGATTTGTATTGCTGAAGCGCTGTATAGAGATTTCCTAATTCATCGGCAAACGCAGCATCATTGCCGCTCTTCGAACGTCCATCGAGATACATGCGGATGCACTGATCATACAGCCGGTGCTGCATCATTTCATTGACGACGACACGGTACAGCTGTTTGTTCCGGGGATCATCGGCAACGACCGATTTCCACACCGAATCAGCGGCGGCTTCATTGCCGGAATCAAACAAGAGCCCGCCGAGAGCTGTCCTCTTGAGAACATCTCCCGGTTGAATGATGAGCCATCGACGGATCACGTTGATCGCCTTGTCATATTCTTTCATCTGCGCATAACAGCGCTGCAGCCCGTCGAGGTATAAAAAATTTGACGGTTCTATTTTGCCCAGGTCTTCGTACAACGCCGCTGCGCGTTCCCATTCGCCCGTTTCTTCAAAGCTCTGTGCCAGACGAAGCTTCACGAGTTGATCTGTATTCTGGGAAAATGAACTGTTGTAAACAGCCCCCATGAACACCAGCAGCAGTGCAAGCCGGCCGGCGGCCGCTATCCGATTTTCATTTTTCATGTCATATGGGCACTTGTTGTTATCGTCAATATACAAAAAGCAATTCCGATTTGCGATAAAAGACCGCAACGAGGGCGTTCCTTGACATGCCTGGCGATTTTGAGTACCTTGAACACGAGATATGAGTCAGGACCCAAAGCATATTGCACTCCTCGGTTCGACCGGATCGATCGGGCGGAACTGTCTTTCCGTTATTCATAACCTCCCCGATAAATTCAAAGTTTCCTATCTCACCACCAACACGAATATTGAACTCCTTCAAAACCAGATTACCCACTTTCATCCGCGCGGTGTTGTTGTCCTGGATGAAGCCAAAGCGGCGGCAGTGCAGGCCCTCGTCGGTCATTCCGTGGAAGTGCTTGCCGGCCGCGAGGGATTGCTGGAAATCGTCCGGCGGGACGATGTCGACCTCGTCATCAATTCCATTGTAGGATTTGCCGGATTAAAACCCACGGTCGAAGCAATCAAGCATCGAAAACATATCGCACTGGCGAATAAAGAAACCCTGGTCGTCGCCGGAGAACTGGTTATTTCATTAGTCAGGGAGTACGGCGTTCATTTAGTACCCATCGACAGCGAACACAGCGCCATCCTCCAATGCCTGGTCGGTGAAGAACGGAACAGCGCATCCAGAATTATTCTCACCGCATCCGGCGGCCCGCTCCTGAATACCCCTCAAGAATCATTCGGTTCAATTACGGTGGAACAAGCCTTGAATCATCCGAACTGGAAAATGGGCAACAAAATTACCATCGATTCCGCCACACTGATGAACAAGGGGCTGGAAGTTATTGAAGCGCGCTGGCTGTTCGGCCTCCCGATAGAACGCATTGATGTGGTCATTCATCCGCAATCGATTATTCATTCGATGGTGGAGTTCGCAGACGGCTCCATCAAAGCCCAGCTTGGAATGCCGGACATGAAGCTGCCGATTCAATACGCCCTGACCTATCCCGACCGGTATCCGATGAGCGGCAGCCGGGTCGATTTTCCAAAACTCCAATCCATGACCTTTTTCGCACCGGATCGCAATAAATTTCGATGTCTGCAGCTGGCTTATGACGCCATGGCCATGGGGGGAACGGCACCGGCGATTATGAATGCAGCGAATGAGATCGCGGTACAGGCATTTTTAGAAAAGAAAATCCCATTCCTTCGAATTCCGGAATTGATCGAACAAGCGCTTGCCCACCAGGCGAATCACGTATCGCCCGACCTCGAACATACGTTTCAAAGCGACCGCAAGACCAGAGAGTATGTCCGAACTTTATTGTAACCTGCAGCGTTTATAACTATACCCACTTATAAGAGAACGGAAGTGAAGTAATTGTATGGCGATCCTGAGCACGATCTTTTATTTTATCATCACCATTATCATCCTGGTGCTGGTCCATGAACTCGGACATTTTCTTGCCGCTAAATTATTTAAGATGCGGGTGGATACATTCAGTATTGGATTTCCACCGCGTGCGTTTGGGAAGAAAATTGGAGATACCGATTACTGTGTCTCATGGATCCCCATCGGCGGCTACGTGAAGATCGCCGGCATGATCGATGAAAGCTTCGACACGGATTTTTTGAATAATGAACCGCAGCCGTGGGAATTCCGGTCCAAGCCGCTCTGGCAGCGGATGATCGTTATTTCTGCCGGCGTGATTATGAACCTGCTGCTCGCCGTTTTTATTTTTTGGGGAATCATTTTTTATCAGGGCAGGACGATTCACCCGGTCACCGAAATTGGATATATCGCACCCAAGAGCCCGGCGGAAAAATTCGGATTTCACGTCGGCGATAAATTTCTCGCCATCAACAACCGCCCGGTGAAGCAGTGGGATGAAATTGAAAGCACGCTGTATACCGAATCGGTGACCCATGATTTGAATATCACGATCAACCATTCCGGCGCCGTCAGCACCATTTTCATACGCCGTTCCGACCTGCCGGATTTTACCGATGAACGTTTCGGCATTCTTCCGGCGGGACTCGTCTCCGTGGTGACACTGGTGGATGCCGGCAAGCCGGCAGAAAAGATCGGCCTGCAGCCGGGGGACACCATCCTTGCAGTAAATGATGCA
>RPQN01000022.1 GCA_003819715.1 Ignavibacteriota bacterium
ATGATCTGAACCAGTATTAACGCCGATACAGCGAAAAAATACTTTATCGTTGCTTTTTGTGACGGAGTATGTACCGTGTTGAACAACGGGTCGGCATTGGGGATCATGTGCGGCAGCGACTCCGGCGCCTGCGACGCATGATACCAGACCATTGCACCAATTCCGGCAAGCAGCAAAATGATGCTCACACCTGTCCACACCAATGCATCCGGCGTCGGGTGATTGTCCACCAAATCTTCATGAGGCCAGTTGCTCGTATATGATATTTCATCTCCCGGCCGGTTCGTGGATGCCGCCCAGGACGTCCAGAAAAAGAACGCCGACAATTGACGCAGCTTGACGGGATCCTGCAAAGCCCCGCTGGGGATCGCGTATTCCGATTTTCCTTTTGAAAATACCTCTGCATAATGCAGCGCATTCGCCTCAAACGCAGCCGCACGAATCGAATCGATAACGATTGATCCCGTTGCAGGCTGATAGGTGTTCTTGCGCATCATGCCCGTCAGGCGGGCTTGCAATGCCGCCCGGTGTTCCGGAAGAAGTTGAGCATACCATTTTCCATATTCCGTTTGAGACCAGCGGTTGAGGATCCATTCACATTCCCGATGGAGCCAGTCTGCAGTCCAATCCGGAGCCACGTAACTTCCGTGTCCCCACACTGATCCAAGTTCCATACCGCCCATTGCCTGCCAGACATTCTGGCCTTCGCCGATATCCCCCGGGGCGATGAGCACTTTCCCTTCCTTTGTCACAACGGATTCCGGAATGGGAGGTTTCTCCTGGTAAATACGCCATCCCGCCCATCCCAGTACGAGAAATCCCAGCACTAATACCAATACGAATGCAATCCAGTAGGTTTTCATGAGAGTACTCCTTTACCTTATTTCATCTGTGGAATATTTTTAACTACGATTCGCTTCATCGCCAAAAAGAAGATAATCCATCGGGCAGTGGGATATCCGAATCAGACTTCATCCTGTACTTTCAGTCGAATGAGAAAAGACCACCGGACGTTCCCATCAGATGAATGATGTCTCCCGTCGCGCAACAAACACCGCATCTTTTGACGATGCGGATTGATACCGGTCCAATGCAATACTGCCGTATAAGTTCACCTCGTCAAATCCGCTGTGCCGCAGACACCTGATGATTTCCTGCGGTTTCCATGGGCGAAGCATGACCGATTTTAAAGAATGAGAAATACTTCCAGTATTCTTTTCAAGAGTTAAGATATTGAATCGAATCAATTTATTTTCATAATCGTAGAACCGGATAAAGGTTTTTCCGTCTGCTTCCTTGATATTTTGAATGCGTTCATGCTGTGCGAGAATCCGGTTGTAATTCAGTAATTGGAGAATGAGCACTCCATGGCGGTTCAATACCCCATAGAAACTGCTGAGAGAATGAAGAAGTTCCTCTTCCGTCAACAGATGTGCACACGTATTGCCCAGACAGAATACCGAATCGAATTGATGAGGCGCCGCTTTTTTTAAACCGGGGAATTTCGATTTGATCGTTTTTATGTGGATCCCGTTTTCTTTCGCATGACGCCTCGTTTGAGTCAGCATTTCTTCAGAAATGTCGGTTGCGGTAACCTTCAGTCCCAACCGGCCGAGGAGGATGGAATGAAATCCTGTGCCGCAGCCTGCATCAAGCGCTGTTTTCAGCTGAAATCGGTCCCGTATCATCCGGAAAAAGGGTTGTTCGTACGGGAACCTCTGTTCGAAACCGGTCATGCCGTCATACTCGGCAGCGAGACGGTCGTAAAACTTTTCCGGTGAAATCTCCGTCGCTTTCTTAATCGTTGGGGCCATACGTGGCAACCTGCCCCCTGTTATGCTGGTACAATGGTGATTCTATATTCTGGATCCGTTTCAGATATTCCTCTTTGGCGATACCATTACGCCAGTGACCGGTCAGCAGTGCCAATCCAGTTATTGCAATAAAGACGCCGACGACCAGTGCTCCGAACACGGAAGAAGGAATCGGTTTGTCTGTGCCCCGTGCACTCATTACCAGCGTGTTCTTTACCGGGCAGGCTTCCACACATGCATAACAGCTCGAACATTCATCGCTCCGTACCGTTGTCGCAGTGTGTACGGTAATGGATGACGGGCACGCTTTTGTACAGAGTTGACAATCCACGCAGCTGGAAGTGTTACGTGTGACTTTTATCGGACTCAGGGTGCTGAGAAAACCGAGCAGCGCCCCGTAGGGGCAGAGATACCTGCACCAAAAATTTTTAACGACGAGAGAGAGCACCGCAAGAACAATAATAATCCACAAAGCAACCGAGGATAGCTCGAGGAAGAATAGATACATTTTTATATCGGCGACTTTATTATACGGACTATAGATGAATTCCTTTAACGTCGGAACATCCATCTGGAAAATCGAATACGCAAAAAACAGGAGGAGCAGATATTTTATCGATCGCAAAGGATAGTCCAGCCACCGGGGCACACGCAGGTTTTTTCCAAAGATTTTCTGTCCCAGCATCCAGAGACTTTCACTCAACGTCCCGACGGGACACAGCCAGCTGCAGAAAGCCTTTTTCATGAAGACACCGATCACCATGATGGCGAGAAAGATAAAGAGGCCCGAAGGGTGAACCGTATTGACGATTCCCGTCTGGATCCAGTATTTCAGGCTTATGAGTGCACTGATGGGAAGAAATCCCTCCGCACCCGGAGGCCGTTGATGATACGGGAGCGTTCCTGCCGACTGTCCCCACTCCATAAACAAATAGAATTCTGCGCCAATCCAGAGACAGAGCAGCAGAAATGAGAACTGGACAACCGACCGAAGGAATTGTGAATCTTCCCTCAGGCGCCACAGCATCCTTTTATGCCATTTCGCCTCACTGTGAAAATTGATTTTTCGCCTCCGTACGTCGGGTGATATCTTCTTGATCTTCATTGTACTTCTGTGATTTTTATATTAAGAGTAATTTATCTGATTATTGCGTTCAGTAAAATTCGTGTGTTTATAAACGGTATTCAGGCTTTTTCATTTCTCTCGCCATTTCGGTAATGTTTTCAGTCACCAGCATAGAATAAATTTCATCCCTCATTTTTGCCCATTGGTGATGAATGGAGCATGGATTTTTCCCAGAGCATTCCGGGAACCCCATAACACACTTATGTGCGAAATCAGAACCGTCTATCGCTTCGACGATATGAAACAGCGTGATCTGATCGGGTGACTGTGCCAGGGCAAACCCGCCCGAGGGACCTTTTTGAGAAACGAGAAGTTTTTTATAGGTCAGATCCTGCAGGATCTTTGCGAGAAAGTGATAGGGGATTTTTAATTTTTTTGTTAATTCCCTGATAGAGGTCTTCTTCCCCGCCGGCTGGAGCGCAAGATACGACACGGCTTGAAGGGCATATTCACATTGACGGCTAAAGATGATGCTCATTGTTTATATCAGACCTTTTTGTCTTAATATACACGTTCAACAGGTCATTGTCAAGCAGAAAAATGATGACGATAGTACATTTCACGAACTGTTGGACGGTTTTTAAGAAATGGGTCAGGAGGTGATCAATCTCTCAGAATGGAAAATCCTGGTTGCTGTTGAACGACGGCTCGATCTTTTCGGATTTCGGTTTTTTTGCCGTTCCATGCACCGGATTACTCCTGACATAGATTGCTTTTCGCGGCTGCACCGGACAGGCATGTTCACAGGCACCGCAGCCGACACACACTTCATCGTTGACCTCCGGAATAACCAGGCGTTGTTCATACGGGACCATCTTCACCGCTTTGGTGGGACAATGTTCTGAGCACGCACCGCAGTCTTTCTTCTTTGTCACCACCACACAGTCATCCCTGACAAAGTGTGCTTTTCCAATCTGGACCTGTTTCTTGACCGTCGAATCAAGAGGAAGAATGGCGCCGTTCGGACAGATGCTGCCGCATATCACGCAATCGAAATTGCAATAGCTTGCCGAAAAATTCATCCTGGGTTGAAATATTCCGGCAATTCCATATTCCAGAAACGAAGGCGACAGGACCTGCGTCGGGCAAGAACTGATACAAAGGTGGCACGCCGTGCAATGCTCAGAAAAATGTTCAATACTTATTGAGCCAGGGGGCGAAATGGGATGCCGATGACTTTCATCATATTCTTTCTGGTTTTTATCCGCGCTCTCTCCCGGATCACCCATGGGGAGCAGCAGGCCGACGGCCGGCAGCATGGTAGACTTTAATAACGCTCTTCGCCCTTCATGAACGACGGGCAGTGTTCGTGCAGTCTGTTTTCGCCTGCCCCTAAAACTCATGCCGCCTGTCGGGCAGCCATCGATGCAATTAAAACAACCGACACATGCCGCAGAATCAATTTCCAGTGTATGACTGTCAATACACCGCGCCTTGCATACCCGTTCGCACAAGCCGCATTCCTTGCAATTATTTTCATCGATAACGATTTTGAAGATTGAAAACCTTGAAATGATCCCGAGAAGCGCTCCCGCAGGACAAAGCAGGTTGCAGAATACTCTCCCGGAGTTATAGGAGAGAACGCCTACTAATACCAAAAACGCCAACGGCGCAATGAGAGAGGCTGCATTGATGTGGAGTATGGGGATTTGATAAATAATGAGCAGCCCGAAGAATCCGAAAATATTTCCAAGCGCGTTATTCGCCAGAACCACTGCAGGGCTCACGAGATTTGAAAGGAGCCGCCCATAATTACTGAACGGTTCAAAAAGATTCAGCAGAAAAAGACTTCCGGAAATTGCCGTTCCTGTCATGAGAACGAAGAGCAGGTAATGAATGACATAGGAAGGTTTTTTATATTTATACCGCCGCCGCCGATTGATCCGCTTTGCAATGCGGATCACGATATCCTGCAAAACGCCAAGCGGGCAGATCGTTGAACAGTACACCCTGCCGAACAACAAGGTCAGGACAAGAATGAAGACCAGTCCGATCGATGCACTGCCGAACACCACAAGAGTCCGTATCAGTGCAGGCACCAGCTGTGTGGAGGCAAGGACGGAGTGCAACCCGGCAGGAGTGATGCTTCCGAAATCAAGAAACAGAAAACTGACCGAAAGAAAAAACACCAATGCAACAGCGACACGAATTTTTTTTAACCACCGTACCACATCACCTCAAACGCTGATTCTCTTTATGCGGAGATTTTCCAGATCCATCCTGCCGACGTTCTGCGCGGCCGCCAGCTGGATATATCGGACATCGGAGGGGTTGATGCCGAAGAGTTTTGCTGCTGCAGAATCAATCGCGACCATGTCGGTGGAAATGAGCAGCGACTTCATGACGACGACATCTTCCACGGAGACGCCTCGCGGTCCGTTCCGTTTCATGACATTATACGCATCAACGATATTGAGTGTCGGTTTGCGGAAGGAGGCAAAGTCGGCAATGCATTGATGCAAATCATTCCGGTGCCAGGTTTCACGGTCCCACACATTCCCCATCAAATTTTTCATAGCGATGGTCAACCGGGCGCTATCGTGGGACTTGAGAACCGGAACGTTGATAAAAATATCCGCCTCCAGAATAAGTTCATGCTCTTTCGCTGTCGTGAGGCTTTTCCCCTGAGGAATGGCAACGTCGTGATAATAGCTTTCCGTGTTCGCCGGTGCTATCTTCCCGCCCGCATCTTTTACCGCCGATTCGATTCCGCTGTTTTTGTAGCTCCGCTGCCAGTTATCGCATGTGTGATCGAGCACATACACTTCTTTTGCTCCCGCAGCATGGCATTGACGGACGACTTCCGCGACTAATTTTGGATTGGTATTTCCTGCCCGTTCCGGACTGACATCCCATCCAATATTCGGCTTGACAACCACTTTCTGTCCCTTTTTAACAAAGGCGCGAATTCCGCCGAGGGCATCCATCCCCTTCTGGAACATCACTGCCGGATCTCCGCCTTTTACTGCAACCAGATCAAACGGCGAACCGCTCTCCTTCACTGCAGACGCAAACAGCTTATCATAATTGCCTGTGAGTGCTGCACCGAGCACCACTGAAGTACCAAAACCTTTTCTAAAAAATGTTCGTCGATCCATATATTATCCTCGAGTCAAATAAGGCTCAATTCCGTCTGAGGGGTTGATTCGATAGAGCGCTTGATCAGTGCATCTTCATTCGATGGAAATACGAATATGCTATTGCCGCTGCGGCGACGATCTTCAATCCGTCCCACCACGAGAACAGTAAAAATCCGGCCTGAATGGAATGGGCCCAGTGATGCATATACACCAGATTTAATTGAATAGTCCCGATGGTGAAAATAATGAGAGAACCGATGGCCATGGAAATCAGGAACCACCAATATTCACCCCGGATTCTCGTGAGCGAACCGACGGCATATGCCGCAACCGGAAATGAGAGAAGGTAACCGCCGGTCGGTCCGATGACCTTCGCCAAACCAAACGCTCCGCCGGAAAACACCGGCAATCCGGCTGCGCCGAGCATGAGATACATGGTCATACTGAGCGCACCGGCACGTTTTCCCAGAAGAGCGCCTGCAAGGAGAACGAAAAAAGTCTGCAATGTAAAAGGCACCGGCTGGTTCGGAATCTCAATTTGAGCTCCTATCGCGATCAAGAGGGCAAATGTAAACACCCAAAACGCCCTTTTCGAGACGATCTGTTCCGTGAAATTTATTGCCTGGGACACCACGTGGGTTCGATTCTCGATCATTTTCAACTCCGTTTTTGATTCATATAATTTATATTAGACAAATGTCACAAGAAAATCAAACTGCGATACTCTCCTTTTCTTGATTGACTTAGAGGTGTTTTTTCAATATATTTTTAACTCCAACTCTTTACGGAGTTGGTTTTTTTGTGCAGTGTTCCCGACGCTATTGGGGTGTAGCCAAGCGGTAAGGCAGCGGCCTTTGGAGCCGCCATTCCCAGGTTCGAATCCTGGCACCCCAGCATATTATTTTTTTGAACAGAACGACATTGAACATAATCACCATAGGACTCTGATGAGCGAACTGAAGATTTTTTCGGGACGGGCCAATCGCCCTTTGGCGGAACAAATCTGTAAAGAAGCGAACGTTCCTCTCGGTGAAGCTTCTATTCAAACATTTAGTGACGGCGAACTGTGGGTGAAATATGTCGAGAACATCCGCGGCGACGATGTTTTTATTATTCAACCGACACAGCCGCCGGCCGAAAATTTGGTCGAACTCCTGATCATGCTCGACGCTGCAAAACGCGCCTCAGCAAAACGTGTCACGGCCGTGATTCCCTATTTCGGGTATGCGCGTCAGGATAGAAAAGATCAGCCGCGCGTCGCCATTAGTGCAAAACTGGTTGCCAATTTGATAACGGAAGCAGGTGCGGATCGTGTAATCACCATGGATTTGCATACCGCTCAGATCCAGGGGTTCTTTGATATTCCGATGGATCATTTATATTCATCCGCGGTTCTGATTGAATGCTTCAAAAAGATGGATATTTCAAACCTCGCCGTTGCTTCTCCGGATGTCGGAAGTATTAAGATGGCGCGTTCATATGCTAAACGCCTCGGTGCCGATCTCATTCTTATCGATAAGCGCCGGCCGAAACCGAATGAAGCCGAGATTATGAATATTATCGGTAATGTGGAAGGAAAGACCATCCTTATTGTCGACGATTTAATTGACACCGGCGGTACGTTCGTCAATGCGGCACGGGCGCTGCGAAATAATGGAGCAAAGGAAATTTTCGGTGCATGTACTCATCCGGTGCTCTCCGGCAAAGCGTACAGGCAAATAGAGGACTCGGTCGTCACGAAAGTGGTGGTCACCGACACTCTTCCGTTAAAACAATCGTGCGATAAGATCCAGATCCGTTCGATCTCCCGCATTTTTGCAGAAGCGATCCTTCGAACGCACCGGAATGAATCCATCAGTTCACTATTTGATATTGATAAAGACAAGACTTAACAAGGAGAGAGACGATGTCTGAAATAACACTCAATGCTGAAATTCGGAAAAACGTTGGCAAACGTGTTCGTGCCATCCGTAAAACCGGCAATGTGCCAGGGATTTATTATGGCCATGGACAACAGAATATTCCTGTGTCGCTGCCGGCGCCGATCCTCAAGCCGCTGTACACGACCTCAGAAACACATGTCATCAATTTAAAATTGGATGATGGTTCAACGCATCTCTGCGTTTTAAGGGACATACAGCTTGACCCGATTACTGAAAAACCGGTGCATTTTGACTTGTTCGGCCTCAATGAGAACGAGACCCTCGTTATTGATATCCCGGTGAAACTGACGGGCGGCATTCCCAAAGGCGTCCGCGAAGGCGGAATCCTGCAGCACGTTCTGCATAAATTAAAAGTTTCGTGCCTGCCGAAAAATATTCCGGATCATATTGAAATTAACGTGGAAGAGCTCTCGATCAACCATTCGGTCCATGTCAAAGATTTGACGATTCCGAATGTGACGATAATGGAAAATGCGACCAGCACGATTGTCGCGGTGGTACCTCCTGTCGTGGTGAAGGAACCGGAACCAGCCGCAGTCGCAGAAGTTCCGACTGCCGAAGCACCTGCCGAACCCGAAGTGATTTCCAAGGGCAAGAAGGTTGAAGAAGGCGCCGAAGCAACGGATGAGAAGAAGAAGCCTGAAGAGAAAAAGAAACCGGAAGACAAGAAGAAGTAAGTTTTTATCCATCGGCCATGTATGGTTCTTATTGTCGGACTGGGAAATCCGGGTAATGAATATTCCCGGACAAGACACAATATCGGATTCATGGTGGTTGACCTGCTCGCCGCATCACTGGATGCGCGTTTCCAACCCGGGAAGGGCGAGTTTTGGCAGGCACAATGTTCTTTGAAGAATATCGGGGTGACCGTTTTAAAACCGGTCACCTTTATGAATAACAGCGGCAGAGCGGTCCAGGAGTTTTTAGAACAGTACGAGACCGCATTGGCAGATGTTTTAATCGTCTGCGATGATTTCCAGCTGCCGATCGGAACGATCAGGCTCCGCAGCGATGGTTCGGACAGCGGTCATCACGGGCTGTCATCCGTTATTTATCATTTGCAGACGGATCAATTTGCACGGCTCCGATGCGGTATCGCTTCTGCGAGTATGCCGCCGGAGAAATCGAAAATGAAAGATTTCGTGCTGGACCAATTTCCGGAGTCCGAATTACGAATCGTAGAAACAATGATTGAACGGGCGCGAGATGCTTGTCTGTCGTTTATCACGGACGGCACCGAACGCACCATGAATAAATTTAATTCCAAACCACCGGAAGAACTGTTTACATAAATAACCCTGCCCTCTCATTTGAGGACTTCATTCAAATGGAGCGGGCCTCATGATCACAAGTCCAAAGGGAAGAGTACCATGGAAAAAAAGAAAAACATCTACGAGACCACGTTCATCGTGAACGCCGGCCTCGACGACCCTCAGATCGATGCCATAGTCGATAAGGTGCAAGAGGTCATCACCAAGAATAGCGGCGAGATTATGGAGCTGGCGAAATGGGGACGCAAGCGGTTTGCGTATCCCATTAAAAAGAAAAATAACGGTTTTTATGTTGTTATTGAGTTCACTTCTTCCGGAGATCTCGTCGCGCGGCTCGAGCGGCACTTCCTTCTTGAAGAGAATATCATCCGCTTCCTCATCATCGGGCTCGATAAGAAAGCGCTGCAAGCACGGATATCCGGGAACGATCTGATGAAACTCTCTGCACCGGTAACACCGTCCACCAGCGGTTCGCCCCTTGTCGGCGAAGCTCCTGCGGCAGAGCCCGTGGTTCCACCGGCACCTGCAGCAGCACCAACTGATCTCTCCACACCAAGTGAAGCTTGATTCTCACGAAGAAAATAAAGAAGGATAACTCATATGGCAATGTCATTTCAACCACGAACATCTAATTCACGGGGACCGCAACGAGGATCACAAGGCGGACCGCAGCGCGGTGGAGCCGGCGGATATCGGCGGGATGCATCCCCCAACGGTCAACGGTCAACCAATCGGCAGCAACAGCAGCGAAAAAAACGGACGTGCAGATTTTGTGATTCAAAAGATGTGTATATCGATTACAAAAATGAGAAACGGCTTCAGCGCTTCGTTTCCGAACAGGGGAAAATTATTCCCCGTCGTATTACCGGTACGTGCGCACACCACCAGCGTCAGCTGGTCACCGCGATCAAACGCGCAAGACACTTAGCGTTGATTTCATTTGTCAACGACGCGGTCAGTTAATCGATTCTCATCATGAATATTTTGTAAAAGGAGTGACTTATGAAAGTAATCTTAAGAAAAGATTCTGAAAAGCTCGGTCATATGAGCGAAGTCGTCACCGTCAAAGACGGCTACGCGCGCAATTATCTTATCCCCCGCGGTATTGCGTATGAAGCGACCGACGGCAGCCTGCGCCAATTAGAGGAAGAGAATAAGCAGCAATCACGCCGCCTCGATAAAGAACACACCAATGCGGAAGCAGTGGCTGCGAACCTTGAGAAGGTTTCGATCACCATTAAAATGAAGGTGGGTGAGGAAGAAAAGCTATTCGGATCCGTCACCGCTCAAATGATCGCTGAAGCACTTGTGGAAAAAGAAATAACGCTGGATAAACGTCAAATAGAGCTTGAAGAGCCTCTTAAAGCCCTCGGCATTTATGATGTCCCCGTCAAACTTGCCGGCGGTGTGACCGGTAAAGTCAAAGTGTGGATCGTCAGGGAATAAACAGCGTTCCTTATCCTGTCAAAGATCATCATGGAAAAGGCAGTGTTGCAATGCTGCCTTTTTTTCTTGATCCCTCGGGGATTTATTTTGTTGAAAACGATGTTTCATTGTTGAGGCTTGTGAATTCAGCTGTGAGATTTTTAACGATGTTTGACTGATTCCAATGCCTTCCAGAGAAGAAAGAAATATTATGACAGAAACACGACAACAGCTCGAAGAAGTCACCATCCGTTTTGCAGGAGATTCCGGTGACGGCATGCAGCTGGCAGGCACTCAGTTCACAAACACCGCCGCGACTATGGGGAACGATTTAAGCACACTGCCGGATTATCCTGCAGAAATTCGTGCCCCGCTGGGAACCCCCAATGGAGTCAGCGGATTTCAAATACATTTTGGAAGCGTTGAGATTAATACCCCCGGTGATTTTTGCGATGTCCTCGTCGCCATGAACGCTGCCGCATTGAAAGTAAACATTCAATGGCTCGTCAAAGGCGGTGCCATCATTGCCAATATCGAAGGATTTACCGATAAGAATCTCAGGCTTGCCGGTTATACCTCCAATCCGTTAGATGACGGCTCACTTTCAGAGTATCAAGTATTCCCCGTTGACATAACAAAATTGACGGAACTTGCACTTCAGGAAATGAACCTTTCCAGCAAACTCGTCGATCGCTCGAAAAACTTTTTCGCACTGGGAATGATGTATTGGATGTACAATCTCCCGATGGAAACAACGCTCCATTGGATCAATGAGAAGTTCGGGAAAAAGCCGGATATCCGCGATGCAAATACTCGCGTCTTAAAAGCGGGATGGAACTATAGCGAAACAGCAGAAATTTTCAAAGTCCGCTATGAAGTTGCACCGGCGAAGCTCACCCCCGGACATTACCGAAATATGACCGGGAATCAAGCTTCTGCATGGGGTTTGATGGTTGCGGCAAAAAAAGCAAATCTCGAACTCTTCCTGGGGAGTTATCCCATTACTCCAGCGAGCGAAATTTTGCATGAATTGTCCATGCACAAAAATTTCGGCGTAAAAACTTTTCAGGCCGAAGATGAAATTGCAGGTATCTCCTCAGCGATTGGCGCATCGTTTGCAGGAGCGTTGGGAACCACCACCACCAGCGGACCCGGTCTCGCACTGAAGACGGAAGCGCTCGGACTTGCAGTGATGGTAGAATTACCGCTCGTCGTTATCGACGTGCAGCGCGGCGGGCCCAGCACGGGTCTGCCGACAAAGACCGAACAGGCCGACCTGCTTCAGGTGGTCTATGGACGCAACGGCGAGGCCCCCATTCCGGTGATCGCTGCCGCAACACCTGCAGATTGTTTTCAAGCAGCATTTGAATCCGCCCGGATTGCAATTAAATATATGACTCCGGTGATCTGTTTAACGGACGGCTATTTGGGCAATGGTTCGGAACCCTGGTTAATTCCAGATTACGAAAAACTACCGGATATCTCTCCCAAGTTTAGAACCGATCCTGAAGGATTTCTCCCCTACTCGAGGGATAAAGAGACCCTTGCGCGCCCATGGGCGATCCCGGGAACGCCGGGGCTGGAGCACCGAATAGGCGGATTGGAAAAAAAGAACCTCGCTGGAAATATCGATTATTCACCAAAGAACCATGATCTGATGGTACACTTACGGGCGGAAAAAGTTGCCCGTGTTGCAAATGATATTCCGTTGGCCGAAATTGAAGGCGACCAGCAGGGACAGGTGCTGGTGGTAGGCTGGGGCAGTACCTATGGAGCAATCCGTACGGCAGTCCAACGCCACCGTTCGAAAGGCAATTCCGTTTCTCATTTACATCTTCGGTACATCAATCCGATGCAAAAAAACGTTGGAGAATTGCTCTCCCGGTTCAAAACTATTTTAGTCCCGGAACTCAACATGGGTCAGCTCATCAAAATTCTGAGGTCAAATTTTCTTGTCCCCGCAATTGGGCTGAATAAAATCATGGGACTGCCGTTTCAAGCTGAAGAAATCGAAACGAAAATCGAAGAGCTATTACAAGGAAATAAATCATGAGTGCGCTTATTCAAGAGATACCCGTAAAATCAGTTGCATCGCCATCCCAGACATTCACGGCGAAGGATATGCAAAGTGATCAGGAAGTCCGTTGGTGCCCCGGATGCGGAGATTATTCGATCCTTGCCCAGGCACAGCGTATTATGCCGGACCTGGGTATTCCAAAGCATAAAATTGTTTTTGTCTCCGGCATCGGCTGCTCCAGCCGTTTCCCCTATTATATGAATACTTATGGGTTCCACAGCATTCATGGACGGGCAACCGCTATTGCTTCAGGGGTCAAACTCACCCAGCCGGATCTTTCCGTGTGGGTCGTGACGGGAGATGGTGACGGCATGAGTATCGGCGGCAATCATCTCATCCACTTGCTCCGGCGTAATATCGACGTCAACGTGTTGTTGTTCAACAACCAGATTTACGGATTGACCAAAGGGCAGTATTCGCCGACTTCGGAAAAAGGCAAAGTAACCAAATCGACGCCGTTCGGTTCATTAGATTATCCTTTCAATCCTATTGCCCTGGCTCTCGGCGCCGGCGCCACATTCGCTGCACGAACGCTCGACCGCGACCAAAAGCATCTTCAAATGACTCTGAAACGCGCGGCAGCACATGTCGGAACGTCCTTCATTGAGATTTATCAAAACTGCAGCGTCTTCAACGACGGGACGTTTGAACAATTCACCGATAAAGGAGTCAAGGACGACAATATCATTTTACTGGACCATGGCAAGCCGTTGATCTTCGGCCGGGAGAAAGATAAAGGAATCCACATGAACGGATTTACACCGGAGGTGGTTTCTCTCAAAGACGGCCATTATTCGGTGAATGACCTGCTCGTGCATAATGAAAATGATACAACGCTTTCCTTCATTCTCGCAGATATGACGTATCATCCTCCGTTGCCGAGGCCGATCGGTGTATTTCTTTCTATGGACCGGCCGACATACGAAACAGAGATGGTTCATCAAATTGAAGCTTCAAAAAAGAAACTGGGCGATGGTGACATAAAGTCACTGCTCAATTCCGGAGATACTTGGACTATTCAATAATATTTTTATATTGGTGTGCAAGAGGTGTGGTTTCGAAAAGAAACCACACTTTTTTTCTGCCGCTCTGATCTAAAAATAATGGGGACCCACATTGCCAGCTCAGTTTGAAACATTCCGTACGATCATTGAATCGCATACCCAGATTGTCCTGACGACGCATGTCAATCCGGATGGAGACGGGCTCGGGACAGAAGTAGCGCTTGCTGCCTATCTCCAGAAATTAGGAAAACAAGCAACTATTTTAAACTGCAGCGCGACGCCCGAGAACTACCTCTTCCTGACGCAGCTCTATCCCATCCTCCATTTTGATCCGTCCCGGCATACTCCTCTTATCGAACAGGCAGAAGTGATTATTGTGCTGGACACCAATCATCTGGATAGACTGGACACGATGAAACCGGCGCTGGCCGCGAGCAAGGCGGTAAAAATCTGCATCGATCACCATCTTGAACCGGGAGAGTTCGCCGCACTGTATATCATCGATGAAGCGTCGACAGCGACAGGAGAAATTATCTACCGGCTCTTAAGCTACCTCACGGGCAGAAGCATCGACCGTGAAACGGCAATCGGACTTTATACCGCGATCATGACCGATACCGGTTCTTTCCGGTTTCCCAAAACAGATCCGGAAACTCATAAAATTATCGCCCAGTTGATTCAAATGGGCGCCGACCCGTCGGCCATTTACGACCATGTGTACGAACGCGGTTCCATCAACCGTCTCCACCTGCTGGGATTGGCGCTGTCAAATATGAAAACGGCGCATGAGGGAAAAATTGCCTATATCGTTCTGACACGCGAAATGTTTGAACAGACCATCACAACAGAAGTCGACGCGGACGCATTCGCGCCTTATACCCTGACGATTGGCGGCGTACAGATCGGATTACTGTTTTCGGAGATGAACGGTATTGTCAAGGTGAGTTTCCGTTCAAAGGGGGATATCTGGATCAATGAGTTGGCGAAAGAATTCGGCGGGAACGGACACAAGAATGCTGCCGGCGCTCGCATTTCTTCTGGAAGCCTGAATGATATTATTTCACAGGTACTGGAACATGCCGGATCGTATATTCTCTAAGGTTGCCACACAATAAAAAAGACTTTGGCCACCCTCACCAAAGTCCTTTGAAAACATTTTAATTCAAGGATCTACGTTTATTCAAACTTTTGAAAATCGAACGGTTCACGCGTGCTTTCCCACCAGCTTATTACTTTTAATGGGCCGGGTGATGAAAATCCCGGGAATCCGGGTGGTTGGGTGCTCTGAGGATTCGCCTTTTCCTTATCTGGATTGTCCAATCGAGTATCGTACCGATAGGCTTTAAGATATCCATTGTTTAATTCATCACCTGAAAAATTACCTATAGCTCCTCTCTCGTTCTGCGCAATAGAACCTATGAGTCTGATCTTTCCTTCCACATCTCTTCCATTGTAATTGTCGGCCTCAAATGAGCCGGTCAATGCGAACACGGCGGCATCCAGAAATAAATCATTTGCATTATTGGCAAGATTATCTGCTATTCTTACGTTATTTCTAGCAATGAGACCCAGCATATCAGTTGTTGTTTGATTCACGGGATCATAGAGAGGCAGTTTCGGATTCGGTTCGCGTTCATACCTAATATCATTTGTGATGATGACATCCTTCCCGGCAGCGATAGAGAACCTTCCATCTAGTGTCCCGGATACATAAACATTTTCTGTAGTATAGATCGATTGGTTCGTCGTACTATCCAACGGCATTTCATCGATCTTGACGCCTCTCCCCGGCTCGATGTACGTGTCGCTGTGGGAATGCCCCCACTTATCGACCCAATTGACTACGGTAGTACATGGAGCGACGGTATAAATCATTGCTTTGCCGTTCTGTTCTGCTAAAGTACCTGGATCAAGTTCCACCCAAATATTGGTTGCCCTGCTATTGGTGTGGGAAGGTTCTAACGTTGAGTACGTCGTATTTCTTGCAATTGCGATAACGTCTGATAAATCATTGGGAAAGGGTCTTTCCTGAACACCTTCTTCCCACCCTCCGTTGAAAATTGCTTTATTATCCGTAGGCTTTTTTTTCGTAGATATTTTTGGATCAAATCCACCGCTTGTGGTGACCTTCCCCATAAATACGGCCTTCCCATTAATGTGGATGTTGCTGTTGGAATGGATATTCCCCCATAAGCTGTCCCCTTCGATGAAAAATACATTTCCTTCATTATTCGACATCCATCCCAGGGTGGAAAAACTTTTAGATCGCGTGCAGTCAAACCTTACTTCCACCGTATCTCTTATAACGTAAAATTGCCCTCCTTGTTTTGTAAATGTTGTACACCTCGAAATACTCTTGAGCATGAGATATGGTTTTAATGGGTCCGTAGCAATACTGTCCCAGGATATGGTGAATCCGCTTTTCGCAAACGGACCGGTGGCAAAATTTTGATCCAGCAGTACTCCATGGGGTCGGAAAAAGTTATCCGCAAGCATCGCCATTCCGACGTTCGCACCTGCATTTGCAACCGTCCGCGACGTGGAGCTTTCGTTATATCCCACCATGCTGGAAACGGATGTATTTGATAGTCTTGCTAAGTTCAGATTAATGATTCCGAAAATAATAGCAAAACCGATGACCATAATAAGAGACGCTCTTCCGCCCATAGGAACCTCCGGGAAATAAATTACATTTTTTTTACCGTCTTAAATTTTGTGATGCCAAACGTGTCTGCTTCCACAACGCAGATGCATAATGTTTCTTGCCACTCATATCAATGAAATAGACGAATGGATTTTGGACCTCCATGGTCACTTCAATAATATTTATGCTTCCGGGATCTGCGACAGGCGTTGGTATGGTATCATTTGCCATGGTATAATACACCATATTAAATTTGGTTATTATCCCGACACGTTCTAACGCGCCTCCATCCTGCTGCCGGTAGAGAAACCGGTCATCCGGATTGTCAGTCGAAGTAAGCTCGCTGGCAGCGCCTGAATAATATTTTATTGTCGAAGGAGTATATTGAGGATCCGGCCTCAAGGACATTCTGAATTCTATGCATGTGTCCCTTGCCATGGTCACCGCCGGAACTGTGACATCCAATCCACATCCCATATTTCGGAATTCGCTTTCAACGATTTGAGCATTTGAGATAAGCATCTGCTGGACCATCAACTGACTGTTAAATCCAGCCCATGCCTCGCGGATGACGAGATTGGCGTTTATCGTAATCATCGTAATGACTCCTCCGAATACAGACGCCATCATGATATCCATAAATACATTCACGGCTGGTCTCCAGTATGAAATTATTTAATTGTGATGTTGAGTAACCATCACTACCTAAATTGGATTAAATTTATAATACCCGTAGAAAGTGGTCATCCTTGCCGTATCAGCCTTTGATCTTGTTGTATCTGACGGAGGTGGAATTGTCCTCCATACCATCACATCCATCCGCTTCAAAAAGGTTTGATGATCCACGGCAGTATTGATATTGGACGGTTCAACATAATACACTCTGAAGGTTACCGCATATCGTTCCGTCGAGTCTGGAGGAGTATATTCGATTGGCGCTATGTTATTAAAATCATCAAAATCATCAAAATATGCGTAATCGGTATCGTCCGTCACTTCTCTTCCCAATAAAATAGGCGTTGTGAGAAGACTCTTATTCTTTAATACCGAACTTTGTCTCATGGTATCGGTGTAATGATCAAACGCAAGATTTTGAGCCCGTTCGATAAATGAGGTTGCGATGGTCGTCGCTGTAAATCCCCCGGTGGTTTCAGAAAGATTCACCGCCGTATTGCCGACAGAGCTGTAGTACCTCATCGTGATCACAGAAAGCAGTGCTAATGCAGCAATGGTGAGCATGGTTTGACCAGTGTTCATACATCCTCCTTCACATCATCGACAATTTAAATTCAAAATCAATAAGGCGATAACCATCTGGACTTCACATCTTCACCGCAGGATATGGTGATTAAGAAATTCCATTTTACCTGATGGAGTTTACAAAAGCTCCTCTCCAAAATCAAGAGCTTCATTGCGTATTCTAAAAAATCAGATATATCCTATTTTATCTTCCGATTATTTTCAATTCCAAGCACCATGCATAACGACCAACTGCAATGTACTCATTCAGCAATATGTCATGAGAATGCCTCCGCATTCTCCATTCAGTGACATATTGCACTCTAATATGACCCCAATCTCATTAACCGTCAGTGATATGCATCACGCAACTAAATGCATTAAAGTCCATCGATTCAGTTTAAATGAGCTCATACGGCATTATTCATCGTCCATTGCCTTTTCGGCATCAGATCCTTTTTTGTCAATCAGAATTATCCTATGGCCATTCATGGGAAATCTTTTCATGTAACTTCCCCTCCTCAATCTCAATGTTCATGGGGTCTTGATAACACAGGTCGGGCGATTTCCATAACAAAGAATGAAGTGGAAAAATGAAGGGATGGGAAGTCGGGCGGTTGGATGAGTTTTATCAGGGAGGCCCGGTACTTCCATAATTACCGGACATCCCCGATTTTATTCCTTACACTAATTCGCTTTCTGAAAAGAAGAATGCAATTTCAATTTTTCCGTTTTCCGGCGAATCCGAACCGTGAACGACATTCTCGCCTTTATTGTCGGCGAATAATTTCCGGATCGTTCCCTCTGCCGCTTCTTTGGGATCCGTCGCACCGATCAGCGTCCGATAGTCTGCAACCGCATTTTCTTTTTCGAGTGCAATCGGGACGCATGGACCGCTGGTCATAAAGTCAACCAGGCCCGAATAAAACGGTCGTGATTTATGAACGGCATAGAACGCGCCGGCCGCTTCCCTGGTCAGGCGAATTTGTTTAAATCCGAGAACGTTGAATCCGGCTTTTTGAATTCGTGCGAGAACTTCACCTTGAAGATTCTTGCGGACACAATCAGGTTTGAGTATTGCTAATGTTCGTTCGACCGCCATTGAATATGATGCTCCTTTTCAAATGAGTGTTCTTGATATTTCTTATTTCTTTTTTTTCCGATGTGACGCGTGCTTCAGTTTCTTTTTCACGGTTTTTCTTTTCACCGGTAGTTTTTTGACAGAATTCTTTTTGGGTTTGTCATGTGCTGCACGGCTTTTTTTCAGAACCTTTGCTATCGCATCACCGATGACTGCCGGACTTTCGACAACGCTGATTCCCGCTTTGCGCATGGCCTGCATTTTTTCCTCGGCCGTTCCCTTTCCTCCGGAAATAATGGCGCCGGCATGTCCCATGCGGCGTCCCGGCGGCGCTGTTTGTCCCGCAATAAATCCCACCACCGGTTTTCTGACATGCTTCTTGATATATTCCGCCGCTTCTTCTTCCGCCGTCCCTCCGATTTCACCGATCATCACGATGGCTTCTGTTTTCTTGTCCTCATTAAAAAGTTTTATGATGTCAATAAAACGGGAGCCGATAATCGGGTCGCCGCCGATACCAACACATGTGGATTGTCCAATACCGAGTTTCGTCAACTGCGATACCGCTTCGTAGGTCAGGGTTCCGCTGCGGGAGACCACTCCAACGTTTCCCGGTTTATGAATAAAGCCCGGCATAATTCCAATTTTCGCCATTCCCGGGGTGATGATTCCCGGGCAATTCGGACCGATCAGGCGTAATCCTTTCTTAGTGACATATTCATACGCCTTCACCATATCAGCGGTGGGTATCCCTTCGGTAATCGCTACGA
This sequence comes from Ignavibacteriota bacterium, assembly GCA_003819715.1. Classification (GTDB taxonomy): domain Bacteria; phylum Bacteroidota; class Ignavibacteria; order UBA10030; family UBA10030; genus Fen-1298. Next base: position 19,475 of record RPQN01000022.1, read on the forward strand.
TAAGTGCGACACCGGCGTCTGCAGACTCCAGGATGGCATCCGCGGCAAATGCAGCAGGGACAAAAATTATTGATACATTTGCCTGCTTCTGCTGGACCGCTTCCCGGACCGTGTTGAACACTGCGACCGGCTGCGGCAGCGGATCTTTTTCGTTCCCGCTGTAGGATGTTCCCCCTTTTCCCGGAGTAACTCCGGCAACGATATTCGTTCCATACTCCATCATTTTTTTTGTATGGAATGTTCCTTCACCGCCGGTGATACCCTGAACCACGAGCCGGGTATTCTTATCGACAAGTATGCTCATAATAATTGATATCCTTTTTGGTGACGATTTTTAAGAAGCGGTTTCAAAAAAATCTGCGACCTTCAATATCGTCGATTCTCCGAAATGCGGACCCAGAATTTGCATGCCGATCGGAAGCCCCTGATGATCGGTCCCGCATGGAATACTGATGCCCGGAATGCCGGCAAGATTGACCGAGGTCGTATAAATATCGGAAAGATACATCTGCAATGGATCGTCCATTTTATCCCCCGCTTTGAACGACGTGCTCGGGGAGGTCGGCGTCAGTAAACAATCGACGCTCTGGAATGCATGATCAAAATCCTCCTTGATCAGCCTGCGGACTTTTTGTCCTTTCCTGTAGTATGCATCGTAATACCCTGCGGACAGGACGTATGTTCCAAGCATGATGCGGCGTTTGACTTCTGCTCCGAATCCTTCACTGCGCGATTTGGAATACATATCGGAAAGGTCCGAGGTGGCTGCGGATCTGAATCCGTAACGCGCGCCGTCATATCGGGCAAGATTCGATGATGCTTCTGCTGTCGCGAGAATATAATAGGTCGCGATCGTATATTCGGTATGGGGGAGGCTTACTTCTTCTAAGACTGCACCGTTTGACCGCAAAAGGTCTATTTTCTTCTCGACGGACTGACGAATTTCGGAATCCAGTGCTTCGCCAAAATATTCTTTTGGAATTCCGACTCGAAGCCCTTTTACTTCCTTATTCATTTGTGCATGATAATCCGGAACGGATACTTTTGCTGATGTTGAGTCGTTGGCGTCATGACCCGCAATAACCTGGAGGACACTCGCTGCATCCTTAGCGGTAAGCGCAAGAGGGCCGATGGAATCGAATGAAGACGCGTAGGCCACCAGTCCGTATCGAGAGACACGTCCGTAGGTCGGTTTGAGTCCCACGACACCGCAAAAAGCCGCCGGCTGACGGATGGACCCGCCGGTATCGGATCCAAGCGAAGTGGTGGACATTCCGGTGCACACGGCAACCGCAGATCCGCCGCTCGATCCGCCCGGTACGCGATCTTCATCCTGCGGAAGTTTCACCCGGCCGTACGCCGAGTTTTCCGTGGAGGAACCCATCGCAAATTCATCCATATTGTTTTTACCGATGATGACGGCATCCGCACTGCGCAATCGCTGCACCACCGTCGCATCGTATAACGAAATAAAATTTTCGAGAATTTTAGATCCGCACGTGACCCGTTCCTCTTTCATGCAAATGAGGTCTTTGATCGTCACCACCATCCCTGCCAGTGCACCTGCGTTTCCCTCATGGTATTTCTTATCGACCGCGCGTGCCTGTTCCAGTGCTTTCTCGGGAAAAACCGAAAGCAAGGCATTCAAATGCCTCTTTTCTTCTATCCTCCCCAGATATTCTCTGGTAATATTCTCGCAGGTGGTCTTCCCTTCTGCAAGCTCTGACTGCAGAACATCAAATGATTTCACTCAATAGACTCTCTTAAATATTTTTCTATCCAACGAAGTTGCGTGCGGCACTCTTTATGATTTTTTGTTCCCATCCGGCTTTTTCGATTCCGGTGCGTCGTCCGATCCGGCAGGGTTCGTTGATTTGCGGATCTCACGAATTCCGTCGCCCAGCGCTTTCGCAATCCCGGGGATCTTTTTACCGCCAAACAGCAGTACGATGATAACCACAATAAGAATAATTTCCAGAACGCCAATGTTACCCATAACCTCTCCCCTCGCCTTTCAACCTGGCGGCGGTTGATTTCAATCGTCAGCCCGCCGGGAAATGATCAACCAATCGGTTTGTTATCGTTCTTTTCGTCGAGCTTCTTCACTTCTTTATCAACCTCATCCTGAACATCTTTTGCCGCTTTACGGAATTCACGAATTCCCTGTCCCAGTCCTTTTGCCAATTCAGGAAGTTTTTTCGCGCCGAAGAATATGAGAATGACCAGGAGAATAAGAAATATTTCACTTCCACCTATATTTCCAAACATAATCTCGCTCCTTTATTTATGCCTGTTGATAAACAAAATTTTGGATTATCGATTTGAATATTTTTCCACCGTCCGTATGTTTCAAGACAGGATCGGACGCCCGTTCAGGATGGGGCATCATTCCGAGGACATTTCCCTGTTCGTTCATAATTCCTGCAATACTATTCAAAGATCCGTTGGGATTTGCTTCTTCCGTCAGTTGACCCGATCGATCGCAGTACCGGAACACCACCTGCTGGCGGTCTTCTATCCGGTTCAGCGTGTCGGGATCTGTAAAATAATTTCCTTCTCCGTGTGCAATCGGAATCTCGAGCACTTCGCCGGCAGCACACTGGCTGGTGAACCTCGTCTGCGCGTTCTCCACCCGGAGGTGCAGGTACTTGCAGATGAATTGCAGCGACTTATTTCGCAGCAGCACACCCGGCAACAACCCGGCTTCTGTGAGCACCTGAAATCCATTGCAAATGCCGATGACCAAACCGCCGTTATTCGCAAACCGGACCACATCTTTCATGACCGGCGAAAACCGGGCAATAGCCCCGCACCGGAGATAATCGCCGTATGAAAATCCACCCGGCAGAACGACCACATCCGCATCTCCGATGGACGATTCCTTATGCCAGATCAAACGGGCATCCTGGTTCAGAATCGTCCCTGCCACATAATGGGCATCATGGTCGCAGTTGGAGCCGGGAAAAACAACGATACCAATTTTTACGTTCGCCATAGTGTTTTTCCAGTTACTCGATGACTGGTTCCGTGGAACAGGAAAAACTTTCCATCACCAGGTTCGCAAGAAGTTTTTCCGAGATTTCCTTCGTCATCCGTTCAGCGTCTGCCTTGATCTCCGTGTCAATATCCATTTCAATATATTTGCCGATCCGGACGTTTGCCACGGCTTCGAATCCCAGAGAATGAATCCCCTGCTCGACCGCTTTTCCCTGAGGGTCCAGAATGGATTTTTTCAATGTGACGAATACTTTAGAATGAAACACGATTGCCTCCTATATGTCAATACTCGAGAGTTTTCCCGCTTTGACGGATTCATGTTCTGTTTTAACAAATATTTTTTTTATCCAGAGCACCGCTGCTCTGAACATTCCATAGAGCACATAGAGCATGAGCATCTGGAACAAATAAATAGTATCAAATAGAATTTCGGAAACGAGCAGGACCAGGAGAGCGGCCAGTATCACGATGTATTTCCAGGGATGCTTTTTCATGCGATGTATTGAGAATTTCGGCATCGTGTCGTACTTGACATGGCTCACCATTAACAAAGAAAGGAGAACCACCAGCGTGAGCAGTTCAGCCCCTGCGATTCCCTCGAGACCGAGATTATCCTTCCCGAATTGAAGAATAAATGCACATACCGCAATGGCCTGCATAGGGATGGGCAGGCCATTGAAATAATCTTTATCAAAACCAACAAGCTGGACATTGAAACGTGCCAGTCGAATTGCACCGAGCACGACCGGGAGCGCCGCGATCAGAATCCCCCAGGGCTCAACCATGCGCAGATAGACCTGGTAGACCAAAAAAGACGGAGCTGCTCCAAAGGAGACCACATCTGCAAGAGAATCAAGTTCCACTCCAAATTGACTTGAGGAGCGGGTCATCCGCGCCATCGCGCCATCGAGAGAATCAAAAACCGCAGCGGCTATAATGACCCATGCCGCGATGAAGAATTGTCCCTGGCTTGCAAAGATTATTGAAAGGAAGCCGCAAACAATGTTCAGTGTAGTAAAGACACTAGGGACGACCGTCCGAGTAATTTTCATTAATTTAATTCTCCATTCTCAACCCGGGAAATTCTCCCAGGATGGTCTCACCGGCAACAGTAACATCACCAGTCTTCGTTTTCACTTCGACCGTCAACGGCAGGAACACATCGACACGGGAGCCGAATTTAATCATGCCGAACCGTTCTCCCGCATGAAGAGTATCCCCCGGTTTCAAGGGACAGACAATCCGGCGTGCAATGAAGCCGGCGATCTGTTTCATCATGACCTTTCCCTCTGCATTCTCGATGCCCACAATCATTTGTTCGTTTTTTTCCGACGCTTTGTCTTCAAAGGCAGCAAAGAATTCCCCTTTCACATACCTCGTATGCTTCACCACTCCCGAAACCGGATTGCGGTTGACGTGGACATTGAGCGGCGACATAAAGATGCTGACCTGCCACACTTTCTCGTGGAAGAATTCGTTCTCCTGTACCTGTTTAATCACCACCACTTTTCCGTCGGCGGGAGCAATAATCAGGTGCTTCCCGTTCGGCGTCCGGCGTTCCGGATCACGAAAAAAATTCGTTACAAATCCGAGAACCGCAAACGACACTACGATCAGAGAATAACGATATGATTTCGGTTCAACAAACAGCAGTGCCAGCAAGATGATGACAAGACACACCGCGGCAATGGTAAAAAAAACATCGTATCCGTATTTCGTTATCATTGAATTTTCAAACCTGACCAGCTGCATGGTATGAACTTCGGACGAGCGGGCCGGACTCGACGTGCCGAAATCCCATTTTTAAACCTTCTTCCTTCAGCATCTTAAACTCATCCGGATGAACATACCGATCGATCGGCAGGTGGTCTTTCGTCGGCTGGAGATACTGACCCAGCGTGACGATATCGCATGCAACTGCACGGGCATCTTTTAACACTTCTTTAATTTCCTCTGTCCTCTCTCCAATACCGAGCATGAGACCCGTTTTCGTCACAAATCCCTTCTGTTTCGCCCGGCTCAGCACCTCAAGCGATTGCTGATAATTGGCCTGCGGCCGAACTGTTCTGTATAACCGCGGTACCGTTTCCAGGTTATGGTTCAGGATATCCGGTTTTGAACCGAGTACGATATCGAGCGCTTCTTCACTGCCTTTGAAATCAGGAATCAACACTTCAATTTTGCAGTTCGGGACCCGTTCATGAATAAGCCGTACGGTTTCAGCAAATATCGGAGCACCGCCATCTTTTCGCTCGTCGCGGTTCACCGAAGTAATAACCGCATGCCTGATATTCATCATCTCGACGGCTTCCACCACACGGCGCGGTTCATCCCAATCCAATCCGTAATCCGGCCGGCCGGTCTTGACGGCACAAAACCCGCAGGACCGAGTACAAATATCGCCAAGAATCATGAAAGTTGCAGTACCTAAATTCCAACATTCGCCCATATTGGGACAACGGGCCTCTTCGCAGACCGTATGAAGCTTATGAGACCTGATAATCCCGTCGAGACGGGCAAATCCCGTTCCACCCGGAATTTTCGCTTTGAGCCACTCCGGCCGGGGAAGCCGTGGAGGCGGTGCCTGTTGTTCGTTCTGTTCCTTAATTTCTGCTTCCACTATTTCACCAAATGAAAATCAAAATGTTCAAGATGCCGTTTGATACTTGTTAAAAACTGTCCGCCTATTGCACCGTCGATGATGCGGTGGTCGAATGCAAGTGTCAGGTATGCCATCGACCGTATGCCCATCGAATCGTATCCCGCATCGTCGCTCAAGACGATCGCCCGCTTCTTGACTGCACCGATACCCAGAATCGCAGCCTGCGGCTGATTAATGATCGGTGTACCGATAAGGTTCCCGAACACACCATAATTTGTTACCGAGAATGTCCCCTCCATGACGTCGTCCGGCAATAATTTCTTGGACCGCGCACGTACAGCAACGTCATTCATGGAAGATGCGAGCGTGTGAAAATCCATTTTATCCGCATGGCGTACCACCGGTACAATCAATCCATTCGGTGCGGCAACGGCGATACCAAGATTGATAAAGTTTTTATAAATAATGATATCGCCTTCAAGAGTACTGTTGACGATGGGAAATTCCTTCAACGCACCGATCACGGCAGATGCGATAAAAGGCATAAAGGTCAATTTAAAGCCCGTCTGCTTTTCAAACTCATATAATATACTCAAACGAAAGTTCACAATCTCGGTCAAATCCACTTCATCAATCACGTTCACGTGCGGAGAAGTCGAGACACTTCTCATCATATGCTCAGCCATCTTTTTCTGAACAGGTTCCATCCGAACAAGGTTGAACATGGGTTCCGGATATTTCCTGCGTAATACTCCGAAATCACCGGTTCGAAGGGCAGAGGATTTTTCGCCGGCGGCTGCCGGTGGTGTGTTCACGGTCCGAAGCTGAAGAAAATTCACAACATCCTGTTTCGTGACCCGGCCTTTCAAACCAGAACCCGCAATCCTGTCCAGCACGGTCCGGTCGAGTCCTTCTTTCTTTGCGATCATCCTCACGAGCGGCGAATAAAATCGATGCCGTTCTTGAGGCGGCACGCGATCGGAAAAGGGAACGACTGATGGACTTCCTGGCTCAAGCGGAGGAGGTTCAGCACCAGGAGGCGGTGGTTCCTTCTGTTGAAATTGTTGTTCACTGTCCCTGGCCTCTGTTTCTATATACGCAATAACCGTTCCCACCTGTACGGTTTGCTGTTCTTCAACGAGAATTTTTGAAAGAACACCTTTTGCAGGAGATGGTATTTCAGAATCCACTTTATCCGTGCTGATCTCGAGAATGGTTTCATCCTTCTCAATTCGTTCACCGGTTTTTTTCACCCAGCGAACGATCGTGCCCTCAAAAATACTTTCCCCCATTTTCGGCATAACGATTTCAACGCGCATAGGTTTCGTTCTCAATAACGGGCAAGTTGTTCAAGTACGGCGAGTATTTTTTGCTTACCGGGCAGGACGGCATTTTCCAGCGGAGGGCTGTAAGGAATCGGGGTGTCTAATGCAGCGATCCGCTGTACCGGTGCATCAAGATATTCGAAACAATGGGCAGTAATAAGCGAAACGATCTCCGATCCGAATCCGCCGGTCATGGTATCCTCATGAATCACGGCAACTTTATTCGTTTTTCTTACTGATTGATAGATGGTTTCTTCATCCAGCGGATTCAGCGTTCGCAGGTCGATCACTTCGACACTCATGCCTTTTCCCTCCAAGGTTCGTGCCGCGTCCAGAGATTGCTGCACCATTGCTCCATAGGTAATCACCGTGATATTGTTCCCCTCCCGCCGGCGCGCCGCCACTCCAAATGGCAGGAGATAATTTGCATCAGGTTCCGGACTCGAAGCATAATCCTGTCGGTAGAGGGCTTTATGCTCCATAAAAATTACCGGGTCGTCGCCGCGAATAGCGGATTTTAAAAGACCTTTTGCATCAGCAGCATTCGATGGAAATGCCAGCCGGATTCCGGGAATGTGCGCCATGAATCCTTCGATACTCTGACTGTGATACGGTCCGCCGTGAATATACCCGCCGACCGGCACCCTGATCACCAACGGACAGGACCAGATGCCGTTTGATCGATACCGCATCATGGCCAGTTCATTCCTGATCTGCATAAATGCCGGCCAGATATAATCTCCGAATTGAATTTCTACCACCGGCGTCCATCCTTTTAACGAGAGACCGATGGCGGCACCGACGATGCTTGCTTCTGCAAGCTGCGAGTTGAAGGTCCGTTCGCTTCCATATTTTGTCAGCAATCCCTTCGTCGCTGTAAAGACACCGCCTTTTCCATCGGCAATATCCTCGCCGAATGTCACCATCTTTGGATTATTTCCCATCTCCTCATTCAGTGCATGGTTGATGGCATCGATCATCACAATTTTATTTCCGGTATGAACCGGTTCCGTAAATTTTTTCTGCGGATAAGCGTGGGCGTCGCCGTAAACATGATTCATCACTGTTGAAGAATCGGGAAGCGCCTGGGTTTCTGCCCATTCGGCTGCAGCGTCGACATCACGCTTCACCTGTTCTTTCATTTCATTGATTTCGTCTTCGTGGAGAGTGCCATGGTCTATCAAAAAACGGGTTAAACGGGGAATAGGGTCGCGTTCGAGGTCCCGTTCGATCTCTTCTTTGGTACGGTATTTACGGTGATCGTCGGAGGAGGAATGCGGCAAAAGGCGGACGACGCTTGCATGGATCAGTGATGGACCGTGGTGTTCCCTCCCTCGCTGCACCGCTTTTTGCATCGCGGTATAGGTATCAACAATATCCGTCCCGTCACAATGGAATCGCTCCAGCCCTTTGAATCCTTTGACCACTTCGTAAATAGAACCGCCTGCAGTCTGGGATGTCACCGGGACTGAAATCGCCAATTTATTGTCTTCGATAAAGAAAATCAGCGGCAGCGATTCGCGCGACGCCCAGTTCACCGCTTCAAAAAATTCTCCTTCGCTGGTTGCGCCTTCCCCGGAAGAGACATAGACCACTTCATCTGTTTTTTCTTTCTTCACCGCAAGTGCAACGCCGACAGCTTGAAGAAATTGCGTGCCCGTCGGGCTGGACTGAGCGATAATCCGCAGCGGCTTCTTTCCATAATGCCCCGGCATCTGCCGGGCGCCATTGGTAGGGTCATTCTGACGATGCATTGCAGAAAGGAAGATCTCTTCCGGGGTCATGCCATAATGAAGCACGAATGCCATATCCCGGTAATACGGCAATACCCAGTCGACCTCCGGCCGCAGGGCTGCCGCTGCTGCAATCTGCGCGGCCTCATGCCCGGAGCCTCCGATATGAAAAAAGGACTTACCCTGTTTAAGAATGATGAGTTGTTTTTCATCCATCCGCCTTGAAAGAAGCATGGTGCGGTATGCGCGGACCAGATCTTCTTTGGAGAGCCCCAGGACGTGAACTTCACCTGCCTCTCGTGTATGTATTGCACCTCTCACGGCTGCTGTCTCTCCATCGTTCGTTTGATCATCAAGGTCATTAAGTCTTCATTTATCGGAACTCTGCTGAACGAGTTCGTCGTCTTTATGAGATCGGTGGTGATATTCTTCTATTGTCTTGTGCAATGTGTTCCATTCTCTATAAACCGGTTCGCACCCGAAGACTTCTGCAAACGATGTCACCAGCTCGTTCCGGACGGATTCGATTGTTACTTCTTTGCCCAGAATCTGCTGCATCGATGTCACCCCTTTATGGAAAATGCCGCATGGTATAATCCTGTCAAACTTCGATAAATCCGTATTGACATTGAGCGCGAACCCATGCATGGTCGTCCAGCGGCTTACCTTCACGCCAATCGCAGCAATTTTTTCGTTTTGAACCCACACCCCGGTCATCTCTTTCTCGCGTGTTCCCGGAATTCCGAATTTTGAAAGAGTACGGAGAAGGACTTCTTCCAGGCTTCGTAAGTAGCGGTGCAGATCCAAAAAATAATTATGGAGATCGATGATCGGATACCCGACGATTTGCCCGGGCCCGTGATAGGTGACATCACCCCCGCGGTCGATGTGAAACACCTCCGTGCCGTTTCGTTTCAGCTCTTCATCCGATGCGAGCAGATGGTTCTCATCAGCGGATTTGCCAAGGGTATAGACATGTTCGTGTTCGGTAAGAAGAAGGATATCCTGAAGGTTGCCTGACTGACGCAGATTCCAGAGATCTTGTTGAAGCCTCCACGCATCGGCGTACCGTGTCAGACCGATATGAGAAACGAGAAGAGGAATCACAATACTTCTCTTGAATGTATTTTATATGTGTATCGCGACATCAAACGCTTGCCCGGCAGCCTCCATCACCGCCTCTGAAAGTGTCGGATGTGCATGCATCGTGTTGTGTAGCTCCTCCCATGTGGTTTCGAGAGCCCTGGCCATTCCCAGTTCTGCAATCATCTCCGTTGCTTCCGATCCGATAATGTGCGCACCGAGGAGCTCGCCGAATTTTTCATCGAACACCAGTTTTACCGTACCCTCGGTTTCACCAATCGCCATGGACTTGCCGAGCGGACGAAAGGGAAAACGTCCGACTTTTACTTTGAATCCTTTTGCGATTGCACCTTCTTCGGTGAGCCCGATGCTTGCAACCTGCGGCTGGCAATAGGTGCAGCTCGGAATATTGGTCCGGTCGATTCCATGCGTCGCCTTTCCCGCAATGTGTTCGACCGACACGATCCCTTCATGGGAAGCGACGTGGGCAAGCAGGGGCGGCCCTGCGACATCGCCAACCGCGTAAATCCCCTCGACCGTTGTTTGACCAAATTCGTTCACGGCAATGAACCCGCGTTCCAGGGTGATGCCCAGTGTTTCCAAGCCGAGATTTTCAATATTGGCCTGTACACCGGCGGCCATTAATGCTACATCGGCGCTGATTTCTTTTTTTCCATCGCTGCCGGAGACGGTGACCGACACCAAATCGCTCTTCTTCACACTCTCTACTTTTGTCCCCGTCAGAATTTCGATGCCGGCTTTTTTCAGACTGCTCTCAAGAATTTTTGTAATCTCTTTGTCTTCATTCGGCAGAATCGACGGCAGCATTTCGATCACCGTCACCTTGGTCCCGAATGAATTATAGAAATATGCAAACTCAACGCCGATCGCACCGCCGCCGATAATGATCATCGATTGGGGCTGCGCCGGAAGCGACATCGCTTCTGTACTCGTGATGATTTTATTTCGATCTATGTCAACGCCCGGAATCGATCGCGGCCGGCCGCCTGTCGCAATAATGACATTCTTCGATTTGATAGAATCTGTCACCTTGCCTTCTTTTGTCACTTCGATCGAATTTCTTCCGGTGAGTTTCGCCGTTCCGGAGATCACGTCGATCTTATTCTTTTTCATCAAATACTCGACACCCTTGGAGATGCGGTCTGCCACGCCGCGGCTGCGGGATATAATTTTATTAAAATCATAACTCAAACCGGTGTGCATTATCCCGAAATCCTGTGATCTCTTAAAAAGATTGTAAAGTTCCGCACTTTTTAACAATGCTTTTGAAGGAATACATCCCCAATTGAGGCAGATTCCGCCAAGTTTTTCCCGTTCGACCAATCCGACGCTCATGCCTAATTGTGCTGCGCGTATAGCGGCGACGTAGCCTCCAGGACCGCCCCCAATGATCGTCACATCAAATTGCCGTTCAGCCATAGAAATTCTTTCCCGTGAGGAGTTATTGACTATTATGTACTAATATAGCCAGAAGTGTTCCGAAAGGCAAAATATCCGATAGCATCCCTTCGTTCATCCTCAGACTCTAGAACGATAAATCACTACCGCTAAGTTCCCGCTTTACATCTGAACATGATTGCGATCGCTCACGGGTCCCCTTGATGTGCGGTTGCATCCTGTCTGATATGCTGAAAACGTTATCTGCTGAGGAGATGTCTCTCGTTTCCCACACTTTTTGCCCGGTCATCGATCAAACTTCCGCTCATTCGCGATGGAATATCCCGGAGCGTTCATTTCGTTCTCGACGGAAGGTGGTGCACGCATACCACCTGACGGATGTCTCAAAAAGGAGCCATTGATGTATTTGCTCTTTCGATCTCCGTCATCCGGGACAGACCTCGGACATCTCCATACTCGCCCCTTCATTAACGATCTGCCCAAAGCCCGGAATGGAGCTTAAAAGAGTGCAGCACGACAGACACGAGATTAAGATTTTCTCATCATTTAATTTTCGAATTCCGATTGATTCTTTTTTACTTTTCAAGTATGTTAAAATAAAAGCGGATGGCTGAGACACCCCAGCGAGTGACTATAAGCAATCGTAAAGCGCGGCATGAATATTTCATCATCGAAGCGCTGGAAGCCGGAATTGTTCTTACCGGCACCGAGGTAAAATCGCTGCGTCAAGGCAATGCAAACCTCCAGGACAGTTATGCCGAGTTGCGCAGCGGCGAAGTATGGCTGGAAGGAATGCATATCAGTCCGTATGAACAAGGAAATATTAATAATCATGATCCCCGGCGCAAACGCAAGCTCCTTCTGCAACGAAAGCAGATCCGCAAGCTTATCGGCGGGATGAAAGAAAAAGGATTAACGCTCATACCGCTGTCGGTCTATTTTAAAGGACCGTTCGCAAAAGTCGAACTGGCGTTAGCGCGCGGTAAAAAGAGTTACGACAAGCGCGAAGCAATTGCCAAGCGGGATGCGGAACGTGATATTGCAAGAGCGAAAAGGAGTAGACCTTAAGAATTGTTCCCCACGATTAACGAACAGATGGACGTCATCAAGCGCGGTACCTTCGAGATCATCCCGGAAGAGGATCTCGTCAAAAAGCTTGAGCGCTCCTTCAAGACCAACAAGCCACTCAATGTCAAACTCGGCTGCGATCCCAGCCGTCCCGATTAACATTTAGGTCATTCCGTGGTCCTCCGGAAACTCCGGCAGTTTCAAGATCTCGGACATATTGCGATTCTCATCATCGGCGACTTTACTGGAATGATCGGCGACCCATCCGGAAAAAGCAAAACCCGGCCTTCATTATCCCTGGAGGAAACACACCGGAACGGCCAAACCTATTTCGAACAGGCGGGTAAAATTCTCTCGAAAGAGAGAGTCTCCATGCAGTATAATTCCGATTGGCTGAACAAGATGAGTTTTGCGGATGTCATCAGGCTCGCCGGCAAGTATACCGTCGCCCGGATGCTGGAGCGCGATGATTTTACCATCCGGTATAAGGCGGGCGAACCCATCAGCGTACATGAATTCCTTTATCCTCTTGCACAGGCCATGGACTCGGTTGCAATCCATTCCGATATCGAACTCGGCGGAACAGACCAGAAATTCAATCTGTTAGTCGGGAGGGATATTCAGCGGGAATACGAGCAGGAACCTCAAGTGATTTTAACCATGCCGATCCTTGTCGGAACCGACGGCGTTGATAAAATGAGCAAATCTCTGGACAATTATATCGGTATAAGCGATTCACCGAAAGAAATATTCGGCAAGACCCTGAGCATCCCGGACAAATTGATTTATCAGTATTTTGAACTGGTGACCGACGTGTCGAAGGGAGAATTAGCCCGCATCAAAGCCGACCTGGAGAATGTCCAAACGAATCCACGGGATATCAAACGGCAGCTTGCGCGAACGCTGGTCCGCATGTATCATTCCCAATCTTCAGCAGACGAGGCAGAACAAGAGTTTGACAGGATCTTCGTTCAAAAAAGCATACCGGACAATATCGAAGAATTCAAAAGAAATACTTCAAGCAGTATCATACACTTGCTGACCGATGCGAAACTTGCGGCCTCGAAAGGCGAAGCGCGGCGGTTGATCGATCAAGGCGGAGTAAGTATCGACGATGAACGCGTGACCGATCCCAACATGCTGTTGCCTGAAAAGGACGAATTTATCCTCAAAGTCGGGAAACGCCGGTTTTTAAAAGTTAAACGATAATTATTCACTTCAGGCGGAGAGAAAAAATTGTTTACTCCTACAAAAATATTTTTTACCAAGGGCGTCGGGCGTCATCGGGACTATCTGCAGTCTTTTGAATTGGCCTTGCGCGATGCAGGAATCGAAATCTGCAATCTCGTGTCTGTTTCCAGTATCTATCCTCCGGGATGCAAGCGCATTCCAAAAGATGAAGGCGTGAAGCAATTAAGCGCCGGCCAGATCTCGTTCTGTGTCATGGCCCGAAATGCGACCAACGAACCCAATCGGCTAATCGCCGCTTCGATTGGGGTGGCGCAGCCCGCAGACGATTCGGTATACGGATATCTTTCAGAGCACCATCCATTCGGCGAGACCGATGAACGTGCCGGCGAGTATGCCGAAGATCTCGCGGCTTCTATGCTCGCGACGACTCTGGGGGTCCAATTCGATCCGAATACCGAATGGGACGAGCGGGAAAAAATATTTAAAATGTCCGGCAAGATTGTCCGCACGTTTAATGTTACCCAATCTGCAGAAGGCGATAAAAACGGATTATGGACTTCCGTGGTTGCAGCGGCTATGCTCCTCCCCTGACCTCCATTTTATCTCTTCTATGTTTTTAGGCGGTTCAGTTTCAGGTAACCGCCTTTTTTAATTCTCATCAGCTCTTCCCGCATGGGTTTAACCGCCTGTCTGGCTGCGTCGTTCGGACGGCCGGAACGGCAGACGGCGTATGTTATCCTCCGATGGGAGCCCCCCGCATTTTTCCGCAAGGTTATCCCTCCCCGGAACTGCACTTCATTCCACAATGATTTTTTTTCGACAACCTGGAAGAGGAAGATCCGAATGTCCAGGTGAGACCCAGGCACCTCCGGGAAGGAACCAACAGCTGGCGGGAGATGATCAATACGGGTTATCTCATGAGCAGCCACTTCCGAGCGTCAGCGAACTTGCGGAATACTTCAACCTTAAACCCATAGTGTTCCGACTCGACGGAATTCATCCGGACAAGGCCGTACTGCAAATCTTGCGGGGCAACGAATGCGATACGCTGATTGAACCGATCCCTGATAGATCCAAAAAATGGATTCATGGCCTCTGCTTCGCCTTTCGTCCGTATGAAGTCACCTTGAGATTCGCTCAAATCAATTAAAAGGAAACAATTGTCAGGACAAGAAGGATCGGCAAATGATTCAAGAATTGTCCGACGAAGTTCCGTCAGCGAAAATTCGCCGAAGGTTTCTATGAACACAATGCCAGATTCGAACCGATATGTGACCGCCATTCGTTTCCCCTTTTTTTGTCCGCTCACGCTGATTTGATAGTTCCCACAAATTGTACGGTTTCAACTGCGGCGAATTTCAGCGGTGAAAGATATTTCCTGAGCGCTCGCTTTGCCGAAACGATTCAAGAGCTACACCTCAGATCCTGTTTCTTTACTCGAATCATTAAAAAGTATTATGAGCGTTCCGATGATACCGGCCACCAAAAGCCCGATGTCCTCATAGATCCCCAACGTCAATGCTGCGGTGAATCCAATAATCGACCACAATGCGGGAATGATGAGCAAGGGACGCGGCAATTTTATTGCCCAGAGAAATACTCCGAAGGTGAAAATAGTTGTTGGACAGGGGGCGCCAAACGTGGGTGCAGCGGGGAACAAGTGTCCAAATTTCATTCCGAGAAAAGGATAAATCATAAGGGAGTAAAGAACAAAAGCGCCTCCGACCGACTGCCTCCATCCAAAAGTGGCTTGATATGACAGTTTCCTACGGAATCCGCCCCAGAAGAATAACAGTCCCTGAAGAATGCAGAAGGCACCGAATACGTATGCTGCCGGATTAATAGAGGAGAAGAAGGCGATATGATACACCATTCCCATCCAGAGCCAGGTGAGACCCAGAATAATTGAAATGACAAGATCGCTGAGTTTGAAACGGCGGATGGCAAGGAACACCACGGTGAGAGCCAATACGTTCAAAAGAACCTGCAGGGGCCAGATTGAGTTATTATATTGTGTAAAAACGTCAAGAAATTGTTCAACTGAAAAAGGGAGATTCATATTGCACCCCACGAATATATTCCCGCACCTCCTAATAGTAACGAACTATGAAGAGCTTATATAATTAAATGATGAATATCAAAATTTATCGATCATTCCGCGTGCCGTATTTTAACAAGCGACGTGTCGTATTTTGATACGAAGAATGCCGCCGCCCATCATGGGGTGACACACATTTGCCGAAGGCATGGCTTCGCCACCCTCGGGACCTGTGTGTCCGTCCAGAGGGGACATTCAGAAATGAATGTCCAACGTTTCGTCTCAGGGAGATATTCAAGTATGAAAGTCTTACGATTCTTATATTTCTTTGAATTTATGTTTTTTCAATACCCAGTATGCTTCTAATACCTCTGAAAACGGTACAAGTACTTTTAGTTCATATGCGGGATGGCTGCCGAAATTACGCAATGGGGTAATGGAAACCTGATCCGCAACCGGATTAAACTGTCTCGTGTAAAGAAATGGATGATATCCTGACTGTTTCAGGTGCGTGAATGCAACATGTGCCCGGACATAGTCCATACTTCCAAAGACTCTTGCCCTTCCTTCGATGGTCTCATAATCGGTGTGCGAATTGCAGAGAAACAAACGATTGACGTCTGTCCCGCATTTATTGCAGAATGGTTTGGCACAGATAACACAGACACCATCTGCTTTTCTGGTCTTATGTTTGGTGCAAAACCATTCATCGGAGAATATGCCGCCGCAACGATGACAAGAGATGTCTTTTTTTCGAACGGGCTC
>RPQN01000023.1 GCA_003819715.1 Ignavibacteriota bacterium
ATACCGTTTTGCGGCATTCTCAGGCGAGTGTTAGGCCGATACTCCTTCACCGTAAAGCATTCCCCGAGTGGAGGAGCATTCAAGTAACGCATATTACTTCAGCAGCATCATTTTCCCGGTGTGCTTCTGCGATCCGATGGAAACGGTGTAATAATATACTCCGCTTGCTGCGTGATTTCCCCCTTGTGTGTTTCCATCCCACCGTACCAGGAATGATCCTTCAGGGAGAACCTGATGAAGCAGTACTGCTATTTCCTGTCCCGCTGTATTGTATACCTTGACCGTAACAGCGCGTTGCGAGAGCGATGACGGCAGGGAGAACGGTATGATCGTTGTACTGTTGAATGGATTTGGAAAATTCTGACCAAGTTGAAATTCCACTGGAATTTTGGAAGGTGTCCTCTCTTGAACTTGAGTCGTTATTAAGGAAGATGCCGAACCCGGAGAACTTCCGGTTGAATCAGCGAGATACAAATGAACATATTTCGGCCGTGTGATCGGCGGATTATTCCCCATGGCCTTCCATTCTTCATCGGTCAACCGTTTGAAATTGGTGCTGACATATTCATAGTACCGGTATACCGGTCCGATATACGACATGGGGCGCCCGTCATTCGTTTCTGCGTTGAGGACCAGCATATCGACTTTTCCCGTTCCGACATGCATCACCCAGCCGACCATGTTGCCGTCCTGATCCGTGGGGGACGTATGGATATCTGCAACGAGAGCGTCATACGTATCATATCCGTTACTGCCGGTATAGTAAAGTTGTGGGTACCAGCCGGTAGTGGACGTTACGGGGCCGCCGCAGCCCCCTCCGGACTGAGTAATGTTGATCATATGTTCAAGAAATAAATGTTCTGTTTGCGAGATCGGCGTATGTGTGAGTGTTTTCTGCGCGATGTTCCTCAGGGTGTCGGCGGTCGCTGAGAAAAATTTAAAATAACTGACCGCTTTTGTAATATTCATTTTTCCAAAATATGCTTGTGCGATATCCGAAACGGTTTTTAATCGTGCATAAAACTCAGGGACCGGTTCTACGTAACTTTCCGGAAAAGAACAGATGACCATACCGGAATACGACTGTTTCGCATAGAGAAGGTTGTCGTGCCGCAATTCCGCCCATGAACCAAGCTGGGAATTTATTTTTTGCTGCCACCAGGCGGCAGTCTGCATAAAGGCAGGGAGTGATTCCCTCGCTTGCGGCGGATTCAGCGCCCGGATGCTGTGCAGCCAACCGTTGTAGAGTGTACTGTTCCAGAATTCATTGTCATACGAATCGACTAAATAACGGAGCGCAGCGAGATTCGGTGCATAGCCGTACGCCTGCAGTTCGGAGTCAAGCAGATGTTCCGCGGCATCGTTTCCGAGAGCATACAGCACATCCAGCGAAGATGGCAGCATCCGCCGTGCCGGGATACGGTCGTAGACGACATTCCCCGTGATATAAGAATCAATAATAAACCGTTGGCCGAGAAGCAGAAATGCCGATGCCGGACGAATTTTTTCCGGGGAGCCCGGATCGGACCAGAGCATCTGGGACATAATCCGCTGGAACGTATAGGGTTTGTTGAGCAATGAATTTTGAAACTGCCGCCAGAGAGCAGTATCCAGCATCGCAGCAGCAGATGGAAGAGAGTTTTCCAGGAGAAGGTCCTGTATATTTATTAACGTCACATTATCGGATTCACCGACAAAAAACTGCGTGACCGCATCCAGCGTATCCAGGAGATGCTGCGCTGTTGCACCGGTGATCGCTTCTGCAGTCAACGCTGCGAGAATCGTTTGCCGCTGGACATCTGCATCCGGGACAGGCGTAGCCGATTCTTTGGGGGGAATCAGATAAATTTCCGTTCTTCCCAGCCATATCATGGCTTTGAAATATGCTGAGAGTGTTCGATTGACCGTATAATGTCCGCGCACGGTAAACTGGCTGAAATCATATTTGCGGGTCGATCTGGAAAACAACTGAACGTCTTTTGGCGCCAACGAATGAATATCATCCATCAGTGCGGTAATCGTTGCCTCATTTTCCGGATACACTGGTTGGACGGAAACATCAAGAAGTTTTCGCGGAATGGTGATATACACATCAAGGTCCTTCACCATGGTTGTCATTCCGGTATCCGCAGCATACCGGCCGGCGAGAAGAGGAACCTGTGCATGCATCTTCATCAACAGTGTATCGAGCCATGGGATCATGTTATGTTCTTCCACATCCATCAGGAGAGCATCATAGGACATATGGAAGGCATGGAGTATCGCATCGCTCGATACGTAGACGGGCAGATCACGCTGAAAAATCTCCGTCAACGCAGCCATAAATGTCGGCTTCGACAACCTCGATGAAACGACGAATCCGTGGTTTTCCAACAACGATCGTTCGTAGGAGGTCAGGGAATAATAATGATTTATGGTGTCGAAATACGGAGGGTTCGCTCCCTGCGGGATCTTCGCGCTGAATATCCCGGCATTATGCATGGAGCGTAATTCTCCAGGCGTAAGATTTTTAGAGTTTTGTAAAAAAGTAATGTATGCCTGGACGTCAAAATGGTTCTGCGCAACTGCAGCACTATTGATCGCTGCAAGTAGAGCAAAAAGGAAAATGATTTTCCTCATGATTCATCCCCCGGGAAATTCTCTTGGTGTAACGTACTCTATCCTTCGAAAATTGTCAAGTATGTTCCCGTCCGGCTACGCAGGAAAAGATGAGAGATATTACGAATTCATAATGATTGTTGCAGTAATGGAGATCACTCCGTGTCCCCATCAATATCCACACTGTCGTTTTTTCTGAACAGTCCCTCTTCATTTCTGATAGAATTCTCGCTCCGGATCGCGGCACGACTCTTGCAATTTCTATAGTTGTCATCGGAAAGGTCACTAAAATGAAAACGAACAAAGCGTCTCTGTTACTCCCTCTGTTGACAATCGCTTTGCTGTTCGTATTAAGCGGCTGTTATACACAGATGGCAATCGTTGATGAAGATCAATATTCAGCATATGAACCAACGCCCATAATTATCGTGCATCCTCCTCCAATAATTATCATTGAACCTCCTTACCCCGTCCCGCAGCCCTCTCCAGGACCTATTTGGAATCCGCCCATTGATGATCATCGCGATCGTTCATTACCTCCGGCGGGATCCATACAAAATGACAATGCACAGAATGTACAGAAGCCTACCCGGGATTCCGGTATTCAGCGGGGAGAGAGGGATGAAACTCCGCCAACACCGAGCAGATCAGATGAAAGACGTACAAGCGGACCGACACGGGGAGGTCGTTAATATTGAAGACGAATAAGTTATCGCTCGAATAACTTGAAGAATCACCATCACGATAACCATTCGGACAGTTCTCATTTCATACAAAATAAAGAAGCCCGAGATCATCGGGCTTCCTGTAATGAGGTGATGTGTGTAGAGAATGGCGCTTATTTTTCGCGTGTATAGGTCAAAAGGAATGACGGTTTTTTCCCACCCTTCGCTCCCGGATCGTACATAGCGAAGGTATGCGTGTTGTCATCGACAATTTGGAGAACATATTTGAACTCCTTATTTTTTTGCCCGGTCATGGGATCATCCATTCGACCGAAAAATGTCAGGGTTTTACCTGACGGATCCATCTTTCCTTCCATGATGGACATTGCAGTACCCATATTATCGATCCAGAAGCTTTCGTACTTCTTTTTCATATTGTCGAAGCCCGTGAAACCGACACCCGTAAACGGCCCCTGCATCATTTCACCGGTATAATCCTGCTCGACAAATCTTCCTCCGAATACCATTTTATACTCTGCGGTGCCTTTCGATACGGAAGGGGGAGTGTCCGGACCGTTCATCCACGCTTTCGATTCAACATTCCACTTCCCGCAAAAATATTCGAGCTTCTTATGGGCATCTCCCGGTGTCATTGCTGCGGTCATTCGCGCCATCATCTCTTCCTGAGATGGTCTCTTTTCGCTTTGTCCTTTTTTCTTCTGTGCGTCGGAGGGCGAATGAACCACTCCCACAATGAGGAACATCAGCACTCCAAACAATACCATTGAACGTTTCATATGAATCCTCCTGTGTAAAGATTTGGGATGAAATTTAATGATGGGATTGGAACATCTTTTTGATGATGTTATACGAAAATGAACATCCGTCAAAATAAATTGGTTCCCAGCAGAAGATTCACCGATCAGAATGCTTATGGGATGAACTCCGCAACGAACGAGGTGGACAGATGACAGATGCACAAGCGGGCCAACGCGTGGAGGACGTTAAATATAAGAGACCTCTGAAATATTAATTGAATAACGGTAGTCAAGAACGGTAGTCGCGAACTTTAGTTCGCGAAAATAATCGAAATACGCAATCTGAAGATTGCGACTACCATAATAAAACCGATTATTCAGAAATCTCTATAAGGCATTCAATGTTAAAACTCTTGTGGAGGATAATTCAGACGGGATTATGAAAACGATTATTATAATGCCTTGAGAACGAGCATGGTAATGTCGTCTGATTGCGGAGTTGCTTGAGTATGGAGATCCAACTCTTTTTGAATCTGGTGAATAATTTCTTTTGCAGAAAGGGTTGTCGATTTTTTAAGAATATTTTCGAGGCGTTCTTCGGTAAATTGTTCGTTGTCTTTATTCATCGCTTCACTGACCCCATCGGTGTACATCACCAGGACGTCGCCTGACGTAAGAGTGACCGAGGACTCCGCATACGGTTCTGCGGTTTTAAATATGCCCAGAATCATTCCGCCATCCTCTAATTTTTCCATGGTTCCATTTTTCCGCAGCAAGAAAGGCGGATTATGTCCGGCATTGGTATAGAGGAATCGATGAGATTGAGCGTCAAGGATTCCCCAGAAAAATGTAATAAACCTGGAGCCTCCCCGGGTGTTGGCGCACGTAAGATCGTTGATCTGGCCTGTCGTTTCAGCAACGGACGTACACAGCGGGGCGAGCGCCCGCAATGCCGCCTGTACATTTGCCATAAGCAATGCCGCCGGCGTTCCCTTCCCCGACACATCGCCGATCGCCAGGATATACTCATCCCGTTTCCGTGTGATTACGTCGTAATAATCGCCGCCCACTTCCTTCGATGATATCGTAAGCGCCGCGATATCGAATTGCGGTATGGCGGGAAGTTTTTCCGGAAGGAGGCCCTGCTGAATTTCCTGTGCAATTTGTAATTCATCCTCCATCCGCTGTTTTTCGATTGCCGTTTTAAACAAACGCGCGTTTTCAATGGAGATAATCGCAAGGTTGCCGACGGAATAGAGAAATTCGAGGTCGGCCTGCGAATAGACGCCGCCGCGCAATCGTTCGCCGAGAAGAATCATGCCGTTCGTTTTCTGCTGGATATGCATGGGGACGACCGCGGTGATTCCCATTTTAATTAATTCGGCAGCCGCGACGCGGTACGCTTTTAATTTTAACAAATCCTGGGTTTTCACAGATTTGGAAAGATCGCATAAATCGGGAAGGATATTTTTCAGCGCGGCGCTTCCCTCCAACTTGGACGCGGTGACGTTGAGTTCATCCTCATTACGGATACAGATCGCATAGCTCTTTACCCCGATTTGTCCGAGAAGCGCAAACGTCACCAGCCGGAC
This sequence comes from Ignavibacteriota bacterium, assembly GCA_003819715.1. Taxonomy (GTDB): domain Bacteria; phylum Bacteroidota; class Ignavibacteria; order UBA10030; family UBA10030; genus Fen-1298. Next base: position 5,614 of record RPQN01000023.1, read on the forward strand.
CACTTTTTTTTCATCCAATCCGATATTGAATTCCTTGCTTAAATCGAAGAGCGTATTGAGTTCCTGGATTTTCCGGTCGAGATTTCTATTGACCTCCTTCACCTGATCGATGATGAGCGCTTTCTCAATTGCTGAACCGGATAAATTGACCAGCGATTGAATGATTTTTTTATCGAGGGCGGAGAACGGCGATTTCGTCAACCGTTCACCAAGGGTAATGGTTCCGACGATCCGGTTCTGTGAGAGGATCGGGATGATCAGGGATTGCTGGTGCAGGACGAGAAAATCCATCCAGTCCTGATTTCCCCGGACATTTTTTTTGGTCTGTTGAATGGAGCGTGAAGGATGTTCGATGAGGATATTCTGCCGGATCACCGAATCCGAGAGTCCCTTGGCGGCGATGATCTGGAAGAGTTTCCCTTCCCGCTTCAGGAGAATCATTCCGCGCGTGACGAGCATCTTGCCCATCAAGGTCCGCAGAACGGTGCTGAGGATAAAATCGAGCTCCAGCGAAGAATTAATAATATTACTGAATTCGAATAACGGAAGAAGATCGGAACTGTGTTTCCGATCCGTGGACACGCCCGGTTGTAGTGGCAGGCTTTTCGTTGCTATCTCCCTGCAACGGTGGATGCATTCGATCGGAACTTAATAAGACGGACTTCGTTTCGCTTTCCCTTATGAAAATTGTATTCGACTTTATCCATCAGTCTTTTCATCATATACACGCCAAGTCCGCCGCGTTTGTGATGGCCGATGTGCTCTTTCAGATCCGGCTGACGGATGGTCGATGGGTCGAACGATCTCCCGCTGTCAAAAATTCGAATTTCAAACGACCGGTGTTGCGGGACGATCGATACTTCGATCTCTTTATCGGTCGCATATTGATAGGCATGTTTAATGATGTTGGTGCACGCTTCATCGACGGCGAGAACGATGTTCGATGCGTCCTCTTCGGAAAAGCCGAACGCACGCGCTTCGTCCCCGACAAATTCTCTCACTTCCAGGAGATGGTCTGTCCGGCTTAAAATTCTTTTCGACTTATGTCCCGTCTGCGTATTCATCTGCGAATGTTAGTTCAGAATCCGTCTCATTCCTGGCTCTTACTTCTTTGGTTCATGAAACCGTACGACCGCTTCCTGTTCGTCCTTGTATATTTCGTACAGGATAGGAAAACCCAGCAGGTCGAAAACGTTATACACTTTGGGGGTCATATTGGTCAGCTTGATATCCCCTTTATTCTTCCGGATATCTTCCACATACGCCATAAACACTCCTAATCCGGCGCTGCTGATATACGAGAGATCGCGGCAGTTGACCACGATATTAAATTTATTCTCGGTGATGAGTTTTTGAAATGCAGTCTCGAGATCCGGTGCCGTGTGCGCATCAAGGTAGCCCTTGAGCTCTATCACACTGACATCTTCGCTATCCCGTTGGTGGATTTTAAAATCAATCATGGTGGTCTCCTTCTTTTCCTTCTCTCCTTGCAATCTGCTCCATCTCCATCTGCGGTGCCTTACCTCGTTCCATTCCACTTCAATACAATAAGCGTTACATCATCATTATACGTCCCCAGGCCGATAAAGGTTCGAACACTTTGTAAAATTTTTTCCTTCATTTCATGTACCGTGCATCCTGTGCACGTTTTCGCTATTTCCACGAGCCGATCGTATCCGTATTCTTCCATGTCGGCATTACGCGATTCGGTAATACCGTCGGTATAAAAGATGCAAATATCGCCCGGCTGCAGATGGATGGTGCGCTCCTCCGTCGCCTTTTCGAATTGATCTCTGCCGGTCAACCCCAGACCGATGCCGGTGGAGCGTATCAATTCGGCGGATTGGCGTGAAATATAGATCACGGGGCAATGCCCTGCACGTGCCATGGTGAGCGTCGCGTTCCGAACATCGAGGACGCCGTATATTGCACTAATAAACATATTCTTTTCCAAAGTTTCCATGAGCGTGTCGTTGGCGCGCGACAGCAATTGATGCGGGGTCTTGCAGATCTTACTGAGTGTCATAACAATCCCTTTTACTTCTGCCATATAAAATGCTGCAGATACCCCCTTCCCTGAGACATCGCCGACGACAATACCGATCCGGTCATCAGGCAGGGCAATAAGATCGTAATAATCCCCGCCTACTTCCAGGGATGATTCGGATACGGCGGCAAATTCTGCCTCGGGAAGATCGGGGAGGCTCTGAGGAAGGAGACGCTTCTGCATCCTCTGGGCAACCATCATTTCCTGATGAAGGCGCTCCCGTTCAATGGATTTGGAAATGAGGCGTGAATTTTCAATCGCGATACTCACATGATCGGCGAACGTGGTCATCACATCGATATCGTCCTGATCAAATGCATTCTGAAAATCCTTGGTCGCATGAAGCACGCCTATAAGTTTTCCATGGGAGAGCAGCGGAACCGTCAGCAGCGAGCCGCGGGCAAAGCCGCTTTTCTTGAGGTGTTTTGTCCGGCGATCCGACCAGAGATCTTCAATGAGCAGTGCTTTGTGCGAGTCCATCAGATACCGCTGCAGTTGTGTTCCGTCATCCGCTGCAAGGAGGTCGATATCCTCCTGAGAAATATTCCGCTTTGCAGCAACTTCCACCGTCATCTCGCCGGAGTTCTCGTCCATGGAGAATAATTCCAGCCAGACACTTCGCGCGCCGCACACTTCCGATGTCATCTGCGTCACGGTATTCAACAGATCGTTGAAATCGAACACCTGGGTCACCAGGCGGCTCAGGTTATGGAGCGATATTAATTCAGACTGTTTCCGTTCGAACACTTCTGCCGTCGGCAGATGAAACAGCGTGCTGATAAACGTAACACCGAAATAGATGGTGCCGAAAAAAGCATTCAGCCGGATGAAGGTATGCAGCGGCCTGCTGTAGGCGATGAGGGCATTGTTGCTCGCGGAACCGCTGACGAGATAAATATCCATGAGCACCAGACCGATAAAGAGCAGGATGGAATAGATAATGGAATATTTTTTTTCGCGCCTTGAAAGATACATGATCCAATTTTGCTTGAAGGAATTCACGACGATAAAGAGCATCGCCAGCGAAAAGAAGATCGACGCCAGGATGTTTTCTTCAGGCAACAGGGACGGGAAGTCGGCGGCGCATGCCGCAAAGAGAAGCAACAAATAGATGATATAGTACCGCCAGGTTGTTTTACGGCGCTTAAACAGGACCAGGTCATGAATAACGAAGAGCAGGTACAACGTCAGGACGCCGAGCACCAGAGTGACCAGGGTTGAAGCGAGAAGGACAAGTGCAGACTGATGAATGCGGAATGAATTACCGCCGGAGACTTGATGCGGTTGAATGACGGTCGAGACTGCAAGGATGAATAAAGAAATCAGGACCGCGAAAAACACACGGCCGATTTCCCTCGGCGCGTTATGCTGCATGCTGCTCCGGCGCTTTTCAATGTACAAACCGATCAGGGTGAACGAACCGATGACAAAAATTTCACGGAGGATGGTGCTGCTGGCATTATCGAATTCCACCGCCGATCGTATGACATCAAACGTAAAGACCAGCGGTATCAGAATGGCCGGGATGACCAGCAATGCAAATCTTTTTATGGAGGAACTATTCATCATGACACGTTAATCGTACTTCATTGTCCAGGAAATGAAAACATCAGAACGTTCATAGACACCCCGACACCGTTTCCGCACGAGAGGAGATTCGCGATATTATTCCTTATTCGTAATAATCCTTGAAAAGTTACGAAACCTTTGAACAATGAATTTGAGGTATTATTGGGTTCTCTATGGAAAGTTCTGTCATCTGGATCATCGCACGGGATGATATGGGGCCGTTCGTGGTCATCATGGAATAACGATCATATAAAAACAACGCCAATGATTCCTAGTGACGTGCTCTCATAGAAACGCATTGGCGGTCTGTTTGTTCTCAAGAAAATCTAAGCACTGTATTCAGCGATGTAACGGTCGATATCGCGGGCATACGGTGAATTCGGAAACTCTTTTTTTAAGGTGTGGAGAAGTTCAACCGCTTTTTCCTTGTCCCCGGATGCAGCATAATTTGCTGCCGCTCTCTGCAAATTTTCCGGCGCCTGCACCTCCGTCATATTTTTTGACGCTGCTTTTTCAAAATACGATGCGGCATGACTGAAATCGTGTTTTACTTCGTAACACGACGCCATCCCTGCATACGCCGAAGCAGTGATCATCTTGTCCGAAATGCTGATATCGTCGTACGTGCTCAGCGCTTTATCGTAATTTTTCTGCGCAAAATAGGAGTCTGCGAGGTACAACTTTGCAATTTCACCTGCGTGGGTGCTGCCATGTTCATCGACCAACGCCTGCAGACCCTGCGTTCCTTCCTGCGGAACACCGTTGATGGCAAGATCATATCTTCCCTCATCGAAATACGGCGCTATTTTGGCGAGCATCGCTGTTGCCTTTTCATTTGAATCGGCCCTGCTTTTACTCCAAAGAAACGCGATGACGATCAATGCGGCAATACCCATTCCGACATAGGAAAGTATCTTCGTGTTTGCATCGATCCATTGCCGTACTTCAAAATATTTCGTGACCAGTTTATCTTCTTTGATTTCCCGTTTTGAAATTTTCTTTTGCGGTTTAAGCATGTCGATCCCTGTTTCAGTGAATAAATCAATTATCTGTGCGCCCGAGGCGATTCGAACGCCTGGCCTACAGCTCCGGAGGCTGTCGCTCTATCCAGCTGAGCTACGGGCGCAAGAATGCTGGTTCACAGTTGTAATGTAGGTAAGTTTTCAAAGAGATTCAAATGTTTCTCGAAAAGAGTACAGGAGTCGATACCCGCCGTTCAGGGCAAATTCAATTTCTTCAACACCGCTTCAGGCGTAATCGAAAGCATACAGTCAAATGTTTTTATCGGACAGCGATTTCCGCCATGAATGGAACATGGACGGCACGGCAATCCGTTCGTTTCCAGGACGATATCGTGCGGTCCCCGCGGGGCGAATCCAAATCCGGGGATCGTCGCGCCAAAGATGGCAATGACCGGAGTTTGCATGGCCACCGCCATATGCATGGGCGCGCTGTCATTCGTAAGAACGACGCTGCAGCGGCGAATCATTTCCGCAGATTGAAGAAGATTCAACCGCCCTGCAACGCTGAAGACATGAAATGAATGTGCCGCTGCCGTAATTTCTCTGCACAAGGCTTCGTCTTCCTTCCCTCCGAGAAGGACAACCGCGGTGCGTTCAGATGCTGCCTGGCTGCAGACGAGGGCGAACCGCTCCGCAGGCCACCGTTTGGTATTCCAGATCGTGCCGGGAGCAAGTCCAATAATATTTTTGTACCGGATCATCCCGGTTTCGGTTATCACCGTCTGGACCACTTGTCTATCATCGCTTGACGGATAGAGCCGTGGTAATTCCGTTGAATGAACCGGCAGATTCAGCGGGCCTAACAGCGAACAATTTCGTTCAATTTCGTGCGACGAAGCGTCGTAATGAACCGCCTTCTTGAACAACTTCCGACCCTCGCTGTTATCGAACCCGATACTCATCGCCGGCTTCAATGACCAGGTCAGGAGCGCACTTCGCAAGGAGCGGTGAGGAACGATGATCAGATCATAGTGCTCGGCACGAAGTCGATTTCGAAGCCGCCAGAAACCCATGACGCCTTTATCGATTCCACGTTTATCATATTGAATAATGTTGGAGAGAGCGGGATGATGGGCGAAGAGGTCCGCAGTGCGCGGGACGACAACGACATCGAGAGGCGAGTTTGGGTAATGAGATTTCAGCACCTGCATCAACGGCAGCGTGAGTATGGCGTCGCCGATGAATGCCGTTTGAATCACGAGGATTTTTTTATATGAGTCCGTCACGCGAGGGCTTCCATCCGGTCCGGGACATGCTTCCACCGTTTATGCATCCACATCCATTGTGCGGGATACTGGCGGATGATCTCCTCCGTCAAGCGCACCTGCCGCTCCGTTAATGTAAAAATATTTTCGTCCGAACATCCCTGCAGGTCGTCACTCGGGACATGGACGAGATGCATGTGATACTCCCCATTTTCCTGACGCACGGTGCATCCCAGGACCATCGGAGCGCCGGTCTTCAGGCTAAAAACAGAGGGGCCTTGAAATGTCGGTACCTGGCGCCCGAAAAATTCCACCGACACGCTTTCCTTCGGAGCGGTCTGATCGGCGGCCAGCGCGACGATCCCTCCCTGTTGAAGCGTCCGGAGTATTTCCCGTACACTGACCCCCATGGGAACGATCTTCAATCCAAATAACTCCCGCCACCGCGTGAGAATGCGGTCCACGAGCGGATTGGATTGGGGTTTTGCGATCGTACACACCGTGGTTTGAGTATAGACGGCAATCGATTGTATGGAGAGTTCCCAGCTGCCGAAATGGGCGGTCAGAAAAACAATGCCCTTCTTCTTTTCCCGCAGCTGTTCCAGCAATTCATAATTATCAATGTGCACCCGTTTCCTGATTGCCTCTTTTGTCATTTTCTTCAACCAGAGCAATTCTAAAAAAGTTGCACTGATATTCTGAAATGACTGAAGGGCGATTTGCTCCCGGCGCGCGGGATCCATTTCGGGAAAGGCATTGCGAAGATTTCTCAATGCGACTTCCCGTCGCGATTTTAACACGGGAAAAGCGAGACGGGCAAGTACGAACCCCGTCCGGTGCACCATCCTCAACGGCAGAAGCCTGATCACGAATCCCATGATCCGGAACAGCACATATTCGATAACGTGTTTTATTTTGACCGGCGGCCGGTGGTTCACATTATTCGCCCATTACTTTTACGATTAATCGTTTCCGCCGCTGGCCGTCGAATTCGGCATAATAGATTTGCTGCCATGGCCCAAAATCCAGTTTTCCATTTGTCACCGGAACAATCACTTCATGATGAATGAGGAGACTTTTGAGATGAGAATCGCCGTTCGATTCTCCGGTGCGATGATGGCGATAATCCGGATTAAACGGTGCGAGCGTTTCCAGCCATGCGTCAATATCCTGAATGAGACCCGATTCAGCGTCGTTCACATACACTCCCGCGGTGATATGCATTGCCGACACAAGAATCATTCCTTCTTTAATTCCGCTCTTTTCAAGAATTTGCTCCACCTCGGATGTGATATTAATATACTCGCGATGCTTCTTCGTGTTAAACCACAGATACTCGGTCAACGTCTTTATCATTTCCCCTTCATGGAATTTGGTGCCAGCGCCATGATCTCCATCGGTGCGAGATCGATCTTCAACACCGAATCACTGAGCTGGACCATCGCTTCTGAAAATTGCTCCTTCCAGACTTCAGATACTCCGGCAGGCATTTGAATTTTCGCCGTATTGTTCTTCCGTGCAAAGTTGAAAACCATCAGAACCGAATCCGCTCCTGAAGTTCGAATAAAGGAAAATAATCGGGTTGAATCTGAATTCGGCATTATTCGATACGAGCCGTTTTGCAGCGACGGATGATTCCTCCTCAAGGCAATAACGTTTTCGTTCATTGTTGAAAATGGAACGGCGGCGGCAGGACGGTCAGCAATTCGGCCGGCAGAAAGGAATGGAATTCCCGGCAGCGTGAACGCCAGCCCCGTCACCATTTTCATCATTTCCGGATCGGAGGCTGCAAACTTCTGAAGATTCTCTCTGCGCGGCTCAATATGAGTGATGCTGCGGAGGTGAAGCGATCCTTTCGGGAAACGGTGAAATTCCGCGGTTAATGAATCATTGATGACCGCTGCGGAGGACTTCCCTTCTCCGATATTGGAACAGACGCCGTTCATATCCCAGGAGCAGGAGATATCGAATGCATGGACATGAAATTCGGGGACCATGCTCTCTGAAATCAGCATCACCGGTTTTGTGCGGTCCAGTTCGCTTCTCGCGACGTCCCAGAAATCTGTCGGGATGAGATCCGCTGCATGACATCGGAAACCGTCGGCATCAATTTCCTGGATCCAGAATTTCATCATTACAATCATATACTTGCGCAGTTCATGCTGATGAAAATCCAATTGCGCGACATCACTGCTTTCCAGATTGGGAGAGACAATCGCACCCTCCTCATTTTGCACGAACCACTCAGGATGTTCCATCAGCAGCCGACTGTCCCACGCCGCCTGACTCATCGCCAGAGGAATAATGATTTTCAAGCCATGCCGATGGGCGGTGCGAATAAGAGATTTCAAATCTCCAAGAGAACCGAAATCCGGATTGACTGAATAAAAATCCTTTACCGCATATGGATTTCCCAGCCGGCCTTTCCGGTTCAGCTCGCCGATGGGATGAATGGAAAAGAGTGAAACAACCGTGATCCCAAGTTTTTCCAAATCCGGTACTTGTGACTCCAGCGCTTGAAACGATCTGTTTGCTGAATCCGACCGGAAATCGATTTCATAAATGACCGACTGCTTCACCCAATCCGCGCTGGGCCGGGCGTTCATCGACCTGATATCCTTTGGAGTGCAGCCGAAATGAAAGAGAGAACAGCACGCTGAGAGGATGATCGTTGCAAAAACAAAATTCCATCTATTCACTTGAGGCCTTCGTCGCGTTCGTCCCGAAATCAGATAATTCCAAAAATATCTTTTACGATCATCTTGCCTGTTTCCGGCTTTTCAATTGTAATCCTTCGATTGATCGTTGAAAACTCTTCTCCGGGATTCCAGTTTCCCTCGGCACCGCTGTTTGTATATTTATATTCCAACTCGGTGCCGGCCGGCAATTGAAGTTCCATGGTCCAGATATTGTCGTCCGCAATGAAATCTCCGTGAGTACCGTCGTTGAACAGCCTTACTTTATTCGGTACCCAGCTTCCTAATTCTTCATGATTTCCTGCGATATACATCGACGTTCGCACATACATCCCGCGGGTGTCGCAATGGAACACCACCGGGACCAGGTCGATCCGGCTCTGCGCCATAGTCCCCTGCGCCGGTTTCTTTGGTTGTTCCGGAGACGGCATGGTGATGGGTTCAAAGTCCCTCTTGGGCATTTTTCCGCCGGCAAGTTTTGCAAATTTATAAATGTTTTTAAGATGCGTGATATAGGCACGATCGAACGGTTTATCGCCGGCGGGTGCATTCTGGTCCGTCCCATACCACCAGAACCAATCTGAACCCTCCGCGGCATACATCGATTCCCATGCCCGGAAGGCATACCATGATTTTGAATTGAGCTTCGGTTCATGTTTGCGGGGATCGGGCTGGAGAATCCCGGAGGCTTCAAGATCTTTCCTTGCGGTGAGCAAATACTCCCACGCTTTGTTTTCTTCCGCATCGCCGATCCACGTATCATAGTTGGCATTGATCCACGAACCGGGATAAAGCCAGTCTATTTTCGGAAATGTTTCAACGGGATGTGTCGGGACTTTTCTGCGCGGGTTCCCGTTGATATACTCGGTCACCGTGGTGGTGATCACCTGCTGCGTTTCATAGAGCCGGGATAGTTTTCGATACAACGCATTTTGGAAAATTTTTCCGTCGTTGTCATACCGGTACCATTCCCAGGCATTCTCCCCATCGAGGATGACCGTCAGGAGGCGGTCCGGTTCGCCTTCCTGCGGAACAAATTGCAATACGCTGCGGACAAAATCTTCAGCCGCATCCTCGCCCCGATAGTTTTTATACACAAATCCGATTTTATCCGACAGTTCAGTCTGTCGAAATACGATCACCACGGCGTCTTTTGCCTTTGAATCATGCTCGGGGTAGACCGCATACGGATAGCAGCACGCATAAGAGGATGCGTTTGAACGTTCCAGAATCTTCTGATCGGTGGCGATCCACTTGATTCCCTGGTGCGCAAAGACCGGAATAATATCGTGTGCGACCGACCCTTCCGCCGGCCACATGCCGGTCGGTTTCGCTCCAAAGGTTTTTTTAAACTTGGTGACCGCTTTCGCCACCTGCATTTCGGCATCCTTCGGATAATGGAATCTCGCTGGCATGGCATCCGATGGCTGGCAGAGTTTGGCAAGATCTGAGTCGTAGATCAATGGTAAAATGGGATGATAATATGGAGTGGTGAGCACTTCCATCTGTCCCTTGTGCGAATTGGGATGATACATCAATCTCTTGTGAATCGGGATGATGGCGGCAAGCACTTTGTATGTTTCCGCAACCATGCGGTTGCAAAGATCTTCTGTGACGGTCCCTTTCAGGGTATACGACCCATCTTCGTGTTTCCGAACGATATCCGTAAGATCGATCGAAACGCCCGTGGCAAGTTTCTGCGGCGCATCAAGGAAATCCGGATCAAACGAGGAAAGGAAAAACCAAAATTTTATTTCTCGAAATTCCTGTTCCGACAGTCCATCCGTTCCCGCCCGGGAATATTTTTCTCTCAAGGCTTTATATTCCGGACACCGCGAAATGATAATATCACTGACGCCGAAGGCGTTCCACACATTGGTCAGCAGATATTGATAATCCTGCTCGTTGAATTGATTGGTCGGTTTAAGCGCGAGATCGATCCAGGGATCTGTTTTACCGCCGTATTTCGCAAAATATTTCTTTGCATTGACGCGGCTCTTCCTGACATCCACAAATGGCGCTAAACGCTCGATATAATATGTCTGCAGCTGTGAAAGCAGCGATGAAGTCAAATTTACGGTAAAATGAATAGCGGGATACTTTTCCAGGATCGCCGCCATATCATAGTAATCCTTTGTACCGTGTGTTCGCACCCACGGACCTTGAAGCTGGTCAGTTTCCGGATCAAGATAGAGCGGCTGATGCTGATGCCAGATTATATTGAGATAGAGCGTTTTGCCGGTTTTTGGATATGTGTCTTCCATAGCAACGACCCTGCTGAACCATCTATTATTCTATATGATAAGTCAGAACATCTGAAATTCCTATAGTGAAATAGGAATTGTGGAAAGGCACCCTCAATCAGAATAAGACTATGAATAGAAAAGGCGCCGAAAGCTTATTTCTCGGCGCCTTAAATTTTCCCCTTAAAAATAAAATCAATGCTGGGCAAGGACTGCTTCTTTTGCGGCCTTTGCAACACGGAATTTTACGACTGTTTTTGCAGGGATATTAATCTGCTCTCCGGTCGCAGGATTGCGTCCGATACGGGCTTTGCGATCAACCAGAACCAACTTACCGATGCCTGGTAACGTAAAAGAATTTTTCGCTTCCCGATACGCCAAACCGGCAATCTCTTCCAAAATCCCTACTGCATCTTTCTTCTTCAACTCAAACTTGCTTGCAAGATGAGCTGCAATCTGGCTTTTCGTCATTGCTTTTCCCATAGGAGTCCCTTTGTATGATTAATTGTTTGTGAATTGTTTAGAAAACTTGCATATGAACAAGAGCGAACAATTGCCTAATCCCTTGTGATTCAATCTATCTGGAGGAAATATATGTTGTTTTTAATTCAAATGTCAACAAAAAAATCATTTTTCTTCAATGTTTTCAGCATCTTCTGATCTCTCCGAATCCCATTTTGTTAAAATTTGAACAAGAGGAATGAATTTTTAGTTCACGTTATTTTAAAATTTCTTCGTTTGCGACGCGAAAACTTCATCTCTCTTCGTTATTTTTTTCTTCGAAACTCCGGAATTTGATTTTTTGACGTGTATAATAACGCCTGATATCAATTATTGCTGTCCGTATAAAATATTCTTGCTTCTAATTCCGATGGGTAAGTTGATAACCGTCAAGAACCATCATTCATATACAGTCGTTTATATACAGTGCGCTCAAATACTCGTTTTTTGAATCAGTTCAACTAAAAGACATCTTCAGAGAGTATAAATGAGCTTTTCTACGGTAATATGACTCACCTTCAAGTATAAACGATTATCTCATATCTACCCTAATGATTATCACTACCTGATATATGCAATTCAACCTTACCACATAGGCGCTAAGATATACTGTATCTAATAGGTTTTATTAGATACAGTTCATTGAATGATTGACAATAGGAAGAGACTTGAAAGGATATACGGGATAAAGAGGGTGGTGCAGACCTCCACCCTTCCATCGCTATTTGTAAACCACGTGGACGGAACGTTAGGAACTGGCTGCCGGTTTTTGAACAGGGAGTTTTTGTAAATACATTTATTGAATGTATGAACCGAAAGATTTTAATTTCGGCTTTACTCCCCGGAGATATTAATTCACATAGTTTGTTGCCATCATCAATTGATTGTTGGTGTGAATAATTTTATCGCACCAATAATTTCTTTCTTTTTATCACCTTTCAGCAACCGTAATATTAAGTTAATATATTCTCCTTCTTTTAACCCAAAATACGCTGCGATTCTCTTTGGAAGATTTTTTCTATTGTACAATAATAATATCTTTTCCAAACTACGTTCACTTATCGCCTGTTGATATATGGCTTTATTCGCTGAATATATTTTTGAGGTATCTAGACTAGCAATAACCTTATCAAGCCCGTCCTTAAGCCCTTTTTCTGTATCACTATCTTTGGAATAGGTTTTTAATTTATATTGTATTTCTCTTTCGGCACGATTTGCAATCTGAACATCAATTTCATCCTCAAGGCATTTAATGATAAAATCGGTTACGTCCTTAACCGTTTTGTCTGAGTCAAGATTTTGGTTAATTGCAACAAGCCTTAATAGAGGTTCAATGCAAAAAAGATTTTCAATTTCAGCGACATTGATAGTGAGTATTCCAGATTCTTTAAGTTTTTGAATTTCCTCTTCTGTTCTATAATCACTATCAATAATTCCATAAGCTTTCAAATGATGTAACATTGGTGTTTCACTAATCGCTTTTGTGGATTCAATAACTTTCTCACAACTCCCCCTAGGAATAATATGGTATTCTGGATATACTTCTTGGTAAAGAATGTTGTCATAACTTGATTTTTCACCTTCGGAGAAAATAATATTCTTACGATTACCAACAATTTCAATAGTTATATTTTCAGGGATTTCATTTAAACTTGGGATTTCATTCCACTCCCAACTTTTTTCTCCATTGTAACTCTTTATCCATAATTTCAGACTTCCTTTTCTTGATGATGCAAAATCTAAATCATGGGTGATATATACTAGAAGCTTATTAGGGCATAATTCTTCAATTTTATTCCATAACCTTGCCATCAATGACTTATGTAGATGAACTTCCGGTTCGTCAATGATTATTATTGAATTGTCATGAGCACAAAGACATTGTCCAATTAAGTACAATGTCACTCTTTCACCATCACTCATTTCCTTTCCATGATATTTATCTTGACCTTCTTTATTTGCCATTACTTTGCCATCTTCAAAATATATTTCCCTTTGAGGCATGATATCTTTCCAAAGTCGGATTATTATATCAGTAGGGGCATCAACAACTGGAACATATATTTCCTTCTCTTTTGCTTCTTTTGTGTATTGTCTGTCACGATTTGCGGTTCTTGCAAATAATGTTGAAAGTAGTTTGTCATAATCAGTTAGCAAATGTGTGATAGGATTAGAACCCCATCTTGAACTTCTCTTATATTCTGGAATGGCATATTGGTCTTCTCGCCCATAAAATAAATTCCTCTCAGCTTGTTCTAAATTCATCAATGCAGCGAATTCAGGAATATTTAATGCTCTCTGAGCTGATATTCTGTGAACATCAATATTTTTTTGAAGCGTCTCTTCAATCCAGGAACCTAGACGTGTCTTACCAGAACCATTTGCTCCGATTAATACAAGGTTATTTTCACACTGGAGTTCTTCATTATCTCCTGCTCCAGTTCTATTGGGGAGAACTACACTTGGCTTCATAACTACCTATCAATTATTAATTTGTCTGTTGATGTATTTCGGTTGAGTTACTCTAATGAAATCATACATATTGCGTTACGACCACCTATGTTCGTTACGATAATATTTATAATTATTTAATCCGTTATCCAGAATATTTATTGCAACATGCGCGCGTTGTTTTAGAGATAACGGAAAATAATGAAGGTTCCATATTACCAACAGTCTTATAATCTATTTATAATGCAAATTATTATTACCTGTAAATTATTCTAACGGAATCCATTCTTTAAAGAATCTCACAATATCTCTTTTCTCCCCTTTATCCAATGGGATATTATAAGAGGGATTTCCAAAATACTTAATTATATTTTGTCTTTGAAGTTTTGATAACCCATAAGATGTTGCCCTAATGTCTTTTCCTTTTGCATTTATAGCCACTTGAAGTCTTTCGTTATTTGTGTCATGAAAACCATACCCTAAGAATCGGACTTTCTCAGATTGTTGAATTAATCGTTGTGCTTCAATAAGTTTCCCATCGGCAGGGTTGCTTTCATGAATTACCGATAAATGCATCATCCCATATAATATATTCTGTACATCATCCGTTGGTTCATATTTGCGATATATTTGATTGTTTTGCCATCCGAGATTACCAATATGGCCATAGACATGAATGATAGGAATTTTATTCATTACCATTTTACAGTTATCAAATGAAAGATTCATGTATTCCTTTAATTGCGTAAACAGATAATGTTCAAGCGACCTATCATAATTAAAAGTGATAAAACTTATTTGTTCCTTTTTAAGATTATCAATGTCTTTTCTTAATACTTCAAAAATCATTGAATACCAATTCTCTTTATTATCTCTCGCAAATAATCGCGCTTCATTTTCATAAGGAATAAGAGCTTGTGCAATCACTGCCTTGCCAACATTTAGAAATTCAGGACGGGCTTGGAGGAAATCATCAATAGATTCAACCACTGCTTTTAATAGTGATTCTCGTAAACGTTGAATCTTTTCATATTCAAATTGACTAACAGAACCAATTAATTCTGTAGCCACCTTAGCGAGTACAGCCGTTTTTGAAGAGAGAGATATATTATCAATTATATCTGTTACAAGTTGGTAACCCGAAGGAAAACCATAAGGTATGCTTGCTCCTGCACCGAGAATAAATACAGTTCTGCTTTTAAACATATAATCCTTTCAGTCTTGAAGCATTCCATACAAATTTATTTAGAAGCTCTGGTGCACAACCTTCTTGAAACGCTGGTCATCCTACGCGTGGATTATCTTCTATTTTAATGGACGAAAGATATTTCTTTAGATTCTTTCTTGTTCTTTTATGAGACCTAGAATTGGCAATGGCTGTTTTTCGGTGCTTTATTATTTCTTTTTTATTCTCTTCAACAATTTCACTAAGTTTATAGGTAACAGTTGCAATTTCATTTGCAATTATTTCTAATTGTGGAACGGTCGGCGGAGTGGTATCAACTTCAAATTTACCAATATTATATTTTGAATATCTGCGTTTTGTGACATACGTTTTGAATGGCATCCAAAAAAAACCTAGAACTGCGTGAACATTAGTATTACGCGCTTTATTACATTTATTCATATCGGTTACGATTTCAGCAAATTTATTCAATTGTTTTTTATCAACGATTCTATATCTAAACAAAACATCAAGTAAACGAAGGAGATTGATAAATGGTTCGTTAGCTGTTATTCGTATGTTTGCACCCTTATCTTCGCCAATTAGAAGCCCGATGGACCTACACATTTCATCTTCAAGCTTTGAAAGGTTTACAGTTATTAAACCAATAATATTTAAGTAATCTTTTTCGCGAAAGGAAGTTTCTATACCTGCCATAATTGTCTCCAATATTATGGACTTTGCTGGATAACGATGGTAGCCTAGCCACCATCGTTAGTTTGTTCCATCAATTCCTTATTACGTGTTCGTCCATTCCTTTTTTCAAATATATTATTGAAGTGATAAACATTAATTCTTCAATGCCTTCCAGTCTACCCTTCGTTCGTCTTATCTACTTGAAATTCCCCAGGTCTTTTTGCCATCTAATTATTTCATTAACTAGTCGTTTTTGTAATATTTCGTTTCCACTATACAATGCTGACGAATCGGAGGGTGTTAATGGGTCCATCACTAATGATACTAACGATGTATAGATACTTTCTAATGTCCTTCGTGTGTCAGAGTCATGGAAATAGTCTCCCAATGCGACCAACTCACTATATGGTTGAATAAATGTCGGCGTAGGAGCCACCATGCCTCCGGATGATACCTTTTCTGCCGGTTTAATAATTATCTGTGCCAGAATTATGCATTTTCTTAAATCATCTTCTCGTTTATTTTTCTTCTCTCTACTATCAATGGCTTTTGTATATTTCGCTAAGACAATTGTGGCATATGCAAGAACAACTGTTGCGAGAGCCATAATTATTTCTGTAAATAATTTCATACAAGTTGCCTTTCACTAATATTATTTGACTGTCTCCTATGAATGCAATCAATATGTACTTATATCCTCAAGGCGCCATTTATTAGTACTTTCAATATATCTGATTTTTACAACGAAGTTCGTTCTTATCACAGCACCAAATGAATTTTGTGAGTCAACGTACGATGATATAGTAAATGTTACGCCATCCTTAGTACTTATATTGGATTCAGACATTGATGCAAAATCAGCCGATGCAGGGGATGTAAGTTGTTCTTTGATAAAATGTTTAGCCATCGTGTAAGCATTTGTTCTTAAGGAATCCTTACTTTGAGTTCCGCTATCCGAAAACAGATTTGCTATTACTATGAATGCAAAGACACCAAGTATTATATACCAATATTTTTTTCTCTTCTTTGCCTTTTCCTCTTCTTTAAACTTATTCTGAATTTGAAGCTTTGCAGATTCTTCAGCATAAATCCTATCTCGGTCTTTCTGTGATAATTCCATATATCCTCCACTTATTAAATCTCTTTACATCTCTTTCATATATTTCACTCACCTATATTCTACCCACCAAGTTGCTAGCAATAAAGAGTGATGGTATCAAGTGTTTAATTAAAATCAGATGGACGAATACAAATAGATAAAGGTGGAGAATTGTTTTTAAGTGGAAGCCTCTCTGGTAAAGGTCGTTTAATCTTACATAAATGGAAGGTTATTGTCGTAATTAATGCGTCATATATTCGTTACCAAACTCCAGATAGTTGTTGGTATAAAAATGAATGTCATTTAGAATGGGATAGAATACGATGCTTTTATTATTTATTTTCCCCTTTTATAATTGCTTTTACTTCTGTTCTAATACGTTCCATGGCAACCATAGATTTTCCAATTAAGTATTTGTTCTTACACTTTGGGCAATAATAGTTAGAACTTGATTGCATTATCGCGCCAACGACAAATGCTGAAGGACTATCACCAACATTTATTTTATTATATTCATAAAATAATAATGGTGTCCTATCTATTGGACAGAGAGGGTCTACATTAAGTTCGCCTGTCCGTTTTTCATATTCCCACAAGACATCCGCATGTTCTACATATTTATTATCACGCATAACACTTACCATATCTCTTAATCGTTTCTTTTCATTGATTTTTAATATTGCAGGAATAGCTGAATTGACTTTTTCAAACGTGGCATCATCCAGTGGCAGATATGGTTTACAAGCACATTTCTCTATAGGGCAACTATAGCCACCGTTCATAGTTTTTGACGGAATTAATTTTGCTTCATGAATTGGACAGTAGTGGGCTCTTTCTATTTCGCCGTCTACTATGCGCCATTTTACATCTAAGTATTTTACAAATTCCTCAGAGTGTTTTTTCCTCTGAATCTCTTTTGGCGTTACACTTATCTCATTAATTATTTTCTTGGGCTCTGTTAAAGGAATAACCTTTTCGGTAGAGACAATGCCAGACGTTTTGTTTCTTCTTGGTATATATTTTACCGCAGTCATGATAATTACTAATTGGATAAATATTGCAATAATAAATGTTTGAAATGACCAATCAATAATTGGTTTCTGCCACATGGTATATAAGTAAGGGACTATTAGATTCCACAATGGAGTGAACCATTTGAAAGTGAAATGGTCAAATATAAAATAGGCGAAAGTAATAATCTTTATCCAAGTTTCATACTTAATGTATATTTGTTTAATATTATGTAATACATTAATCAAAGGTGAGTCCTTTTATCATTAATCATTATAAATAATCTGAAGGGCTTTTAATATTTTATCTAATTTATCTTTTCTGGGAAAACATAATCCACGGACATAAAGTGAAACTAAGCTTCTATTATCACCTACCTTTCTTGCTAAATCAGATTGGTTCATTCCTGTTTCTTTCAATCTATCGCGAATGAGTTTCGCAAGTTTTTGGTTTCTTGGTCTTTGTTTATGTTCCGCCTGTAACAGTTTGTCATATTCACCAGCTGTTTCTAATCCGATACTATGTGCTAGCATAGTTTTATACTCATATGAGGATGAAACACCTTTTTGTTTAATAAGATATAGATTGTATTCATTCATTGATTTAAAGCCATGCTTTTTCGCAAGAAAAGTCTGATAATCTGTGTATTTTTTAAATCCTTTTTTCTTGGCTATTTCTTCAAAGTAATATTTATAGTCAGATAATTCGGTGTTATCTTTCTGGTGTTTAATATGTTTATTATCAGAGTCTCTTTTTTCCAAGATAACACCCTGTTGGAAATGCGATTTGTTTTAGATAGGCTTATATATTCATATCACAATATTTACAAATATTCATTCAATTTTTAAAAAAGCCCTTATCTTACTATA
Organism: Ignavibacteriota bacterium; assembly: GCA_003819715.1. Lineage (GTDB taxonomy): Bacteria > Bacteroidota > Ignavibacteria > UBA10030 > UBA10030 > Fen-1298. Next base: position 24,188 of record RPQN01000023.1, read on the forward strand.
TTCTGCGTCAAATCCACCTAAATATTTATTTTCTTTAAAATTAAATGTAAATCCATCATTGAACGGAATCTTTATTTTACCTTCTGGGTCTCTTGAAAAAGACCCAGTAATAAAAATATCAACTTCCGGTTGGAGAAGTATGTTGGATGATATATTGGTCTGTAGGGTTCTTGTGGTTTCTACAATCAATGCACTTTCTCCACTGGCAAGTTTATCTGCTTTCAAGAGAGTAGGACGGTAATTTTTCCCTATTAATAAGTAACAGGTAAGAATTATATTATAAGTTGTTCCATCTTTTGAAATAAAATTAATAAATAGTATATCCTTATCCTTGTTAAGATAAGCAGGTGGTTTTCCATCAATCACTGGCGAAATTGATAATTGAGAGTTAAGGGCATTCAATTTTAAAGTGCTTACCACAGAATGCAATGAATCGCTATACCTTAAATGATATTTTGCGAGCGCATCATTGGATGCCTTAATACTATTTGTATATGCATTTTTAACTTCGTAGACTATTGTATCTTTAGTTGATTTTTGGAGTTGCATTATTTTATTTTGTGCATCTTGAAAAAGTGAATCAACTTTCTTTTTTTCTTTTTCGGATGCTAATTGTTTGATTTCAGATGCTTCTTGTTTTAAATCTGCTCTCCAATCCCTATATAAATTAAATACAATACTTAAAATGGCAAAAAGTATTAAAACCCAAGCCATTCCCTTTATTCGGTGAAAAGGAGATTTTTTTGAGTGTTTAATATAAATCAGGTCTTTCACTGAAAGAATGGCAAAACTCATTAGAAAAACATTGACAAGAAAATTTAAAATATAATCAGGCATAATGTAGTGAGTGGTTTATAAGTAGTTATGAGAAAGTTAGATATTAGAGAACACAAACGCAAATTAATGAGACACAAAAGCCCGCTTTCGCGGGCTTTTTATTTTTAAGACCGTATTACAGTGACTATATATTAACCATATTAGAATTGTATCTTATTCACAGAAGAAACGAGAGTGCTTGGCAGTAAATGGCTATACGTGTTTGCTGTAAGATTCACGGAGCTATGTCCAAGTATCTTCTGAATCTCATAAATGGAAACTCCACTAACACATAGTAATGAAGCGGCGCTATGTCGTGTTGAATGAAAATGTAAATCTGGATTGAGTCCAGATACTCTTACACACCTTTTAAAGTATCTACTCACATAACTTGCTTCATATTTATAACCACCTTTATTGAAAACATATCCTCCATTTTGTCTTCGTTTCTTCAAGACAGATTTAACCAAGTCGTGCATCGGCACTACCCTATTCCTGCCTGTCTTGGTTTGAAAAGTTTCATCGTTTATAACTTGAATCAAAGAATCTTTAAAATCCACCTGACACCATCGCAAGTTTACAATTTCCGAAAGTCTCATACCTGTTAAACATGCAACAAGATATAAATCTTTAAAAGTATCATTCTTCACGACTGCCAGCAATTTCTCAATATCTGCTTTCTGCATAAACGAAATTTTCCTTGTTACTTGTTTCACTTGTTTTGAATACTTGAATGGATTTTTCTGCAAATACTCATTATCCACGGCACTCTGAAAGACAGATTTCACAGCCCGATAATACATATTAACAGTAGTTGCAGTTTTCTTCTTATCCAAGCAGTAGTTTTTGAATCGTTCAACATCTTCAAGCGTATATTGACTTAGCAGTTTATCGCCAATAGCCAAAAGGAAATGTCTCTGTGCAGAATTATGAAGCTCAATCGTTTTGTGTCGTAGCAGATTAGATTTTAGAGATACGTATAACTCATAGAATGATGAAAGCGTGTGCATCACCTTCACCGGCTCTGCTGTTACTTCTGGCTTGTTTAATAGAAATGAAAGTGCATCACTTTTCTTTCTGCAATGAGTGGTTCGCCATTGTATTTTTCCAGCAGAGTTTTTAATGCCGAGGTAGTATATCTTATTTTCAGAGCGTCTGTTCCAGTAAATCGTAGACATGTTGAACTCCTTTCGTGGTTGAAAAGAGTTCACATACAGTGTATAAAAACTGTATATTTTTTACGAAAGAACTAGAACTTCAGACTTGAAACAGACATTTAAAACCATTATATTAATTGTATAATGTTATGGGGTCGTAGCTCAGCTTGGTTAGAGCGCCTGCCTGTCACGCAGGAGGTCGCGAGTTCGATCCTCGTCGGCCCCGCAAAAACGAGGGTTTTTTTATGCCCTCGTTTTTTATTTCCCGTCACCCCGTTCAGCCACCCTCATAACTCCCTGTTTAATTCTCGACTTTTTTAGCCGGTTTTATCGCTTTTCCGGGTATGTATCTCTAGGTTTCTTCCTTCTGCTTACTGCATACTGCTTACTGCCTACTGCTTCCTGCTCAAGTTTATTCTGTCGCTTTCCTGATCATTCTTTGAGCAAGGAAAAACGAGGCCATCAGGAAAGCACAAAATGCCGCGGATTGAAGTGCAATTTCATTGAAAGAACCCGTCCCTATGGTCAAATATCTCAAAACATTCGTAAGCCATGTGAGTGGATTAACCATGGATGGAATTTTTAACCATGCAGGCAGCTGGTCGGTCGGATAAAAAAGGCTGCTGATAAACATCAATATAAAGTAGGAGGCGTTGATGACCATATTGAACGTATCGTTCCGGCGAATGAGGAACGTCGCACTTGCCATGCAAAAGAACCATCCGGCGGTTCCAAGCACCGCACCGGCAAGGATGAAAGGAATCATCGCAAGACGGATCTCGACACCGAGAATCACAACACCGGCAATCAGGGTGACGCTTGCCTGTACCACCGTCATCATCCCCTGAAATAAAATTTTTCCCAGGAGCAGTTCCCCTCTCGTCAGCGGATACGTAAGATGTTCGTAGAAGATACCGTTGTCCCGGTCAATAAAAAATCCATACGACTGGTTCACCGCATTTCCAAAACAGGTCATGGCAATCACGCCCGCTAAAAAGAATGCATTGTAGCGAATGGCATTGCCGTCGATCATAAAGCTTGCCCCCAGGGCCCGGTCAAATGCGACGCCGAACATCAGGAGATAGAGCAGGGGAACCATGACGTCAAAAAACATCCACGTGAGACTTGTCCGGCGGATAAGATATTCGCGGTACATCACAGCAAAAACGGGTTTCATGCTTTCCTCTCCGTTTTTTTATCTATCAGCTCGATAAAGGTATCCTCAAGGCTGGTCCGTGATATTTCAAAATACTGAAAAACACCGGCTGCACGTGCACGCTGTATCATGTCAAGCGCCTGGTCCTCTGTTGCAACGGTGACAATAAATGAATTCTCTGATTGTTCTATCGAAACAGGGGCACATTGTTCGATCCAGCGGCGCCATGCTGCGGGATCGGATTGACAAGTCATCGAGACGGTGTATAATTGAAGTCCCATCGATTTGACCTCTTCGATGTTGCCCTGAGCTAGGATACTCCCATGATTGATGATGGTCACCGCGTCACACAATATTTCCGCTTCGTCCAGCAGATGGGTGGTGAGCAGAATGGTTCTTCCTTTATGCGATTCTTCCCGAATGGCATTGAGGGTCGTCCGCTTGTTGAACGTATCCATCCCTGTCGTTGCTTCATCAAGGAAAACGACCGGTTTATCGATAAGAAACATTTTTGCCACCTGCACCCGGCGTTTCAACCCTCCGCTGAGATCAATACCGGATTCGTTAAGGTATTCGCGAAGCCCGAACAATTCGCAGAGCCGGTCGGTGCGTCGATCGATCTCCTTCGCTGATATCCCATGGAATTTGCCGAATGTTTTGAAATTGTTCCGGACGGAGAGATAGATTTCGAGCGCATTATCCTGGATGACTGCGCAGATCTGTTTCCTGACGTCGGTGCTCTGCGCAACAACATCGTGACCGCACACAGCGGCTTTTCCGGAAGTCGGAACAATGAGGGTGGTGAGAATTTTTATGGTGGTTGATTTTCCTGCACCGTTCGGACCAAGCAGTCCGAAGATTTGCCCCTTCTGTACAGAAAACGAAATACCTTTCAGCGCATGCACAGGCGTATGCCCGCGCTTGTGATATGTCTTAGCAAGATTTTGGACTTCTATGATACTCTCATTCATATCACGTTCGTTTCATGATCGCTGATGATGAAAAAAATACGAAACTAATATTCAGGGAACAATAAAAGGCGGTTCTTTAGTAGTGGGCTGTTTTAAGATTCCCGCTAATCCGCCAAAAAGATGGCGGGCAAACAATCCGCGGGTATGATAGCCGGAGGCCTGAGAATGATGCAAGCGTTAGCTTGCAACAATTTTTGTGTTATTCCCAGCCGGAGGCATAAAATTGAATCACGCGAAGCGTGATACATTATCAGGCTTCCAGCTATCGGGAATCTTACTTTGCCTTATAGAGCTTTCTCAAAATAGCACACTACCTTTCAACACGGGTTCTTGCTTCCCTTTTCATCGTTTCGTATATTGTGATGGTTCGATTGAAAATATTCCGCACCCATAGCTCAATTGGATAGAGCGGCAGCCTACGGAGCTGTAGGTTGGGGGTTCGACTCCCTCTGGGTGCACAAAAAAAGCCCTGTATTAACGGGGCTTTTTTATTTACATACCGAATCAGTCATCCCGCCCTGTCACTCCAGGATTACCTTCATCTGGCATGCCTGACAATCGAATTCAAGCCGGTATCGGTTCCTTCCATCCTGTAAAAATAACGGCTCTGCATTTGATACGTTTTTTCCAGTACATAAGTTATACTGGAATCGCAGGCAGTGCTTCATCGTCATCGCCGTTTTTCCCCTGGTCCATTCCTGCAGTTCAAATGCTCTCTCGATGTGCTCAACCCCATGCCGGCGGTAGAAATCTTCCGCTTTCTTATTTGCAACGTTTGCAGAATAATCCAGACGTTGTACCGGATATGGTATATTATTGGATTGAATTTGAGCAAGTGATCTCGGGTATAATTTCAACCGTTCCTCCTCCAACATTCGAATCCCCCGGCGGCGTAATTCATTGCAGAGGCTGACAGGAAGAAAATATGGCTGAGTCCAGAGTACGATTAATTCTTCGCACACAAAAATGGTATCACCTAATTTTGTCAACTGACGGCGGATTGTTTCATCCGCTTGCTGCGCGTTTTTTGCAGGATTCTTTGGGCTATCAAGGGACACCCGGGCCTGAACACCGTCCTCATCTTCCAGATGAAGAACAAATCCATTGTCCCCTTCTTCAAATCGCATCATCACCGGTATGAATCGGTTTGTGGAATCTGTCTGAAGTTCTTTCGCGAATGCATGGTCAAAATTACGATAAAGGACGGTCCCGATATCGAGTCCGTTCATATCCGCCGGAAATATTTTATCGCCTTCCGCCTTATTGATATTGGTCCCCTGCAATTCCTGCTGTGCATTGAAGAAACAGATGCCGTCTCCGTTGTGCAGCTTCTCCGATGCATCCAGGAGAAAGAAACTGCGTCCCACTTTGTTCACCTTCCCCACCACCGTGCCGGTGGATTTTGGCGTGTCCGGCGAAAGAATATCCCTGCTTCTCCGCCGGATAAAATGTTCGGTAAATCCGCGATTGAATGTCTTCGCCGGATCAGGCTGGAATGAGACAACGGTATTTCCGGATGATGCCTTGACGTGCGTCCCGCCCTGTCCGATGATTTCATCGATTCGCTGCCGGTAGAATGCAGTGACATTCTTGACGTAGTTTTTATCTTTTAATCTCCCCTCTATCTTGAATGAACTCACGCCGCAATCAATCAAGTCGCGAAGAACCTCGGAGAGATTGAGATCTTTCAGGGAAAGCAAATATTTATGCTGGTCCAGGATGTGTCCTGATGCGTCCAGCAGCGTGTACGGCAGGCGGCAGGGCTGGGCGCACATCCCCCGGTTTGCGCTTCTCCCCTGGGCGGCCTGACTGAGATAACATTGTCCGCTGAAACTCACGCACAGTGCGCCGTGGATAAAAAACTCCAGATCGATCGACGTGTTTGCCCTGATCTCACGTACTTGTTTCAGCGATAATTCACGGGCCAGAATGACGCGCTGAAATCCAACCTTCTCAAGAAATTGAATTTTCTCAAGAGAATAATTGTGCATTTGAGTACTGGCAAATAACGGAATCGGGGGCAGATCCAACTCCAGTATTCCCGCATCCTGGATGATGAGGGCGTCTGCGCCCGCGTCAGAGATCGATTGAATAAGCGCACGTGCTTCATCTAATTCGTCATCATACAAAATCGTATTGAGGGTTATATAGACTTTTGCCCAGTACCGGTGCGCATATTCAATAAGTTTTGCGATGTCGGAAAGCGTATTGCCTGCAGCGAGGCGGGCGCCAAATTTCGGGGCGCCGATATACACTGCATCGGCACCATGATTGATGGCGGCTCTTCCGGACTCTTCGTTCTTTGCCGGAGCAAGAAGTTCGATGCTTCGGTTATTGTCTTTGGTACGCATTCAGAGAGTTCTCTTCCTACAAGGTAGAGAAACTTCCCTTCCCTCTCAAATTGATAGCACGGAAAAACTTCCGTATATTTAATAAAAACAACAGGAGTGTAAATTGCAGAACCAGGAAAATAAAGAGTGGATTCCGACTAATCCCGATTATGATCCCAACAAACCCATGCAGGTTGGCGGTCAGGCGGTGATCGAAGGGGTGATGATGCGTGCACCCGGTTCGGTTGCGACAGCGGTACGGCGCGCGAACGGGCAAATTGTCGTCCAGCAGCAGAGTTATAAATCGGTCACAGAAAAATATCGTTGGCTTAATGTGCCCATTTTACGCGGTGCCGTCGGCCTTGTTGATATGATGTATCTCGGTATAAAGACGCTCAACTTTTCAGCTGAAATAGCGATGCTCGACGCGGAAACCGAAGAAGCAAAGAGCAATGGCCGCAAGGACAAAAAAGACTCAAAGGGAAAAGACAAATCACCATCGAAACTGGCTCTCGTGGCTTCGCTCATCTTTGCTCTTGCTGTCGGGATAGGAATTTTCTTTATCCTGCCGTTGTACCTGACAACGAAAGTATTTGCCATTGAACAGACAGCGGTGGCATTCAATATTGTCGCAGGCGCTATCCGCATCTCCATCCTGCTTCTCTATATGGCCGGCATTTCGCTGATGAAGGACATTCAGCAGTTGTTTCGTTATCACGGTGCAGAACATAAATCCGTCTTCGCATACGAATTGAAAGGCGCCCTTCTCCCGAGTTCGGTCGCCCGGTACAGTCGATTTCATCCCCGGTGCGGTACAAGCTTTCTTCTTATCGTTGCGTTCGTCGCGATTCTTTCGTTCAGCCTGCTTGATGCATTATTACTGACCTTTCTTTCCAGCATCACGCTCCCTATCCGGTTCTTGACCCACCTTCCTTTTATCCCGATCGTCGGCGGCGTGGCGTATGAAATTATAAAATTTTCCGCGAAGCACAGCACGACATGGTGGGGCAGAATCGTCATTGCTCCCGGTCTCTGGCTTCAACGCATCACGACCAAAGAGCCTACTGAACCGCAGATCGAAGTCGCTCTCGTGGCGCTCCAATGCGCTCTCGGACAGGAAAATCCGGCAAAGTATACGCTTCAATTACAACCTGCGGAACCCGTCTCCGAAAAGGTTTGAGAATCACATGATTGAGAAGTTGGAAAAAATATTTCAGCGGTACGACGAGGTCAGCAAGCTCATGAGTAATCCGGTCATTGCCGCCGACCAGCAAAAGAGCCGGGACCTGGGGAAGGAATACCGCACCCTGGAACAGGTGGTGAAATCCGGACAGCGATATAAAAAAGTGTATCACGATTTCAACGGCAGCAAAGAATTGCTCGATTCGACCAGCGATCCGGAAATGAAATCTCTCGCTCAGGAAGAATATGACCGGCTGAAGATCGAACTTGCGCGGCTTGAAGAAGAGATGAAGATATTGCTGATTCCTCCGGATCCCAATGATACAAAAAACTTTATCATGGAAATTCGTGCCGGCACCGGCGGCGAGGAAGCGGCAATATTTGCGGCGGATTTATACAGAATGTACACCCGCTACTCGGAACGAAAAGGCTGGAAGGTCGAACTCATGGATTGGAACGATACGGCCAAGGGCGGCTTTAAAGAAATCGTCTTTGCCGTCTCCGGTGAAGGGGCCTACGGTGTGATGAAATATGAAAGCGGCGTCCATCGGGTGCAACGGGTTCCCGAGACCGAAGCCCAGGGACGTGTTCATACCTCTGCAGCCTCCGTCGTCGTACTGCCGGAAGTCGAAGATGTGGAGATTGAAATAAATCCTGCAGACCTGCAGCTGGACACCTATCGCTCGGGCGGCAAGGGCGGTCAGAATGTCAATAAAGTGGAAACGGCCGTCCGGATTACCCATAAACCAAGCGGCATCATCGTCGCATGCCAGCAGGAACGGTCGCAATTTCAAAACCGTGAACGGGCCATGAAAATGCTGCGGGCCAAACTCTACGAATTGAAACTTGAAGAGCAGACAAAATCTACTGCCGCCCAGCGAAAATCGATGGTGAAAAGCGGCGATCGAAGCGATAAAATCCGGACCTACAATTTCCCGCAGAACCGCCTGACCGATCACCGGATCGGATTTACGATCTACAGCCTGGACCGGGTCATCAACGGAGAATTGGATGAATTGATAGACCAGCTACGGATTGCCGAACGGGCTGAAAAACTGCAAAACGCAACGGCATAAGACCGCTTACCGCAGAGGATTTTTCTTTCGTGTCACTTTTCTTTTCAACGAAAAAAAATCCTTCAAGAGCGCCTCGCTCTCAAGATCGCAAATTCCCCCCACCACATGAACCTGATGATTCAGCCGCCGGTCCTCGACAATATTATACAACGTCCCGCACGCGCCGGCTTTCGGATCATATGAACCAAAGACGAGTGTCGGGATACGTGCCAGCATAATCGCTCCTGCACACATGGGGCAAGGCTCAAGAGTGACATACATGATGCAATGTTCCAGCCTTCGTGATTGCAGCGCGTTGGCTGCTGCAGTCAGTGCAATCATTTCAGCATGGGCGGTGGGATCCTGGAGCTGTTCCACCTGATTCGAGCCCCGTCCAATGATTTCACCTTCGTGTACGATAATTGCTCCCACCGGAACTTCATCCGCATCGAATGCCCGCTGGGCTTCGCGCAACGCCAGCTTCATCCATCGTGTATGCTGTGTGATCATAGAATATATTCGGGACCGGGGTGAACTCTTCGGTTGGATTGTCAGGCCGGCAGGATTTTACCGCACACTGCTTCTGAGGGGTATCTCGCCGACATTAGGATCCACCGTTTCCACATTATATTCGCTGAGTTTGGAAAAATCTGAGAGTGCAGCAATGATCCGGTTTACTTCTTCATCCAGCGTATCGAGTTGACGCGTCAATTTGATGTTTCCTGAGGCAGATTTATGCGCCGATCCCAGGGTGAGCATAATAATGGACAGCGGATTATTGATATGATGCTGGATTCCGCGCGTTACTTCATGCACCGTTTTTAATTGTGTCTCCTTCACATGCATTTCACGCTCAGCGACAAGCCTCTGATGTTCGCTTTCATGGAGTTTGGTCCGAATATCGATCACTTTGACTAATGCGACAGAGAGAAGCCACATAAAGGGGAAGGCATCAAAACTCTCAAATATCTTTTCACCGACGCTGTAAGAATTATTACCCAGGGTCTTTATTTTAATTAAATATTCTACGATACAAATGGCGAGATAAGAGTAAATGAAGATTCCGGATAGCACCGCAGGATATTTTATAAAATATTTCTTCGTCTTGTGAAATATTATTCTTATGCGTTTCATGGAAGTGGCCTCAGGAATAAAGTTCGATGTCTCTCTGCGGTTTGGTGTGAGACGAATAAAATCTTGTGCACCTGGAGGGAGTCGAACCCCCAACCCTCAGCTCCGAAGGCTGATGCTCTATCCAGTTGAGCTACAGGTGCGCATAAATTAAACGGAAAACGCGAGTTTGGTGATCCCTGCTACCATGAAAAATTACAAGTTGGTTAGCAATTGGTTAGCAGTTATACTGCCTACACCATACGATAATATACTGCATGATTGCTCCCTTGTCAATTCATCGAATGATAAGTGTGCAAGTATACTTAAACGCTTGAAGACTCTGTTGCCTTCGTTTCATCCGCCTTAAGGTCCTGCATCAATCTGTCGAAGGTCTTTTTGTAGTTAGTATGGTTCTTCCAGTTTTTGAAATCTCCAATGTTACGTGTTCTCCTTATGTCTGCTGCCCAAGCAATACTTGTATCCATAACAGTATCATCTAATCGTACAGGAAATAATACAATCTTGTTCTCCTTCCGTTCTTTCTCAAAGGCTGTCTCAACTTCTTTCTCTACCCAGTCACTCTTCACTGAAGATTCAGACAAAACAATAAGTAGTTTATCATGAATTTTTATTGCCTCATCAATCCCATGCCTGATCTTCTGACCAATTTTTAAATCTTCTGGCGCGAACCAACAACGGACACCTTCCGTTTGAAGGTCTGCATACAAACGTTTCGCAAAATCCTCATCCTTACTTGAATAACTAATGAAACATGAATAATAATCAAACGCATTTCCTGTAAGTGAGTTCATACATTCAATGAAGCTTTCTGGCACACCAGCTCCCATAAGAAATTTGTGCGGTATTTTCCCTTTGGAATTGTAAATAGTATCAATCCCAATATATGAAGGACCTACATGTACAACTTCTTCGAGCTCTTTCACTTCGCTGATATCAACATTTATGAAAAGTGTATTATAAAGACGAGCTCCTTTAAATTTTGCTCCATCAAGAATTGCACCTCTAAGGTTTGTTGAAATAAGGGTTGCACCATTTAGGTCTACTCCACTGAGGTCTGTATATAAAAAGTTTGCATGAAAGAGATCTGCATTACTGAGATTTGCTTCACTGAGGTTTGCAAGTCCGAAGTCTGCTCTAAAAAGGTAAGCGTCACTTAAGTTTGCTCTAAGGAGGTTTGCTTCACGGAGAT
>RPQN01000024.1 GCA_003819715.1 Ignavibacteriota bacterium
ATTCGGGGCCGGCGTCCTGGAAGCCTTCAGCAGGCGCGGGATCACCGAGACGACGGTCAAGGTGCATGGATTACCCGATGAATTTATCGAGCATGGCTCCCCCGAGGAACTGTATCGGATGGTCAGACTGGATGCAGCGGGGATCGCACAAGAGGCGAAAGAATTTTTAAAAATCAAACGCGGAAGTTCCGCGCTGCATTCTCAGTAATTCTCTTACGGACATGGTATGGAAAAGGCACGCATAGGCATTGTCGGACTTGGCTCCATCGCTCAAACCATTCATCTTCCTATCCTGAGCAAATTTCCGGATGTTGAAATTGTGGCGGTGTGTGATCTTGACCGCGCAAAAGCGCGGTTTGTGGCGGATAAGTTCAATGTTCGGCGTTATTATAATAATTTCGAGAAAATGCTGGCCATCGAGCAGGATCTTGATGGCGTTGACATTTGCACTCCGACGGCGCGGCATAAGGAAATGGCGATCGCAGCACTGGGAGAGAAGAATAACGTGCTGATCGAGAAACCTCTGGCGCGGACCGCGTTGGAAGCGGAAGAAATTGCCGCCGCTGCAAAAAAATATCACCAGGCCCTGATGGTGGGCATGAATAATCGGTTTCGTCCGGATGCCATGATTCTTAAAAGTTTTATTGAAGACAAAGCGCTGGGGAGACTGTTCTACACGAAAGCAGGATGGTTCAAGAAACTGAATACAGAAAGCGCATGGCTAACCAAGAAAACACAATCGGGAGGCGGCGTTGCCCTCGATCTTGGCATCGTGATGCTCGACCTTGCATTCTGGATGATGGGATTTCCGGAAGTGAGGGAAGTTTCGGCAACCAATTACTCGCACCATACCAAGGATGTCGAAGACTCTTCGGTCGTTTTCCTCAAAATGAAAAACGGATCCACGTTGACCATTGAAGCAAGCTGGTCGTTCGAATCGACATCGGATTTCTTTTATTGCGATTGTTTCGGCACGGAAGGGAGCGGCTCACTGAACCCGTTCCGCATCATCAAACGGATGCACGATAACCTGGTGAATGTTGCGCCGGCTTCGGTTGAAACACCACAGAGCCTGTACCGCAAATCATATGAAAATGAACTGAAACACTGGATCGGTGCGTTGCGCGGACTGCATCAGATTATTTCGACCGGTGATGAAGCGGTGCACCGCATGAAGGTTTTGGATTTGATTTATAAATCTGCCAAACGGGGAAAAGCAATAGCGATCAAGTAATCGGTGTACTGATTTTATGGCCCATTCAAAAAAACGTCATGCGCAGCCTCCTCCAGAGGAAAAAACCCCCGGTAAAATAATAGCACTTCTGACGGACTTCGGTTTGCAGGATGCATACGTGTCATCCATGAAGGGCGTCATGTTGTCCATTAATTCCTCCCTGAATATTGTTGATATTACCCACGAAATCCAACCGTATAGAATTCGCCAGGCGGCATACGTCCTGTGGGCGGTCTATAATTATTTTCCTCAGGGGACCATTTTCGTTAACGTGGTTGATCCCGGCGTCGGCAGTACGAGACGTATCATCGTCATGAAGTCAAAGAAATATACATTTATCGCTCCCGATAATGGATTACTGGACTTTGTGGTATATCAAGAAAAGAATGTATCCTCGGTTGAGGTGACACAAGCATCTCTAAAAAAATTGACGACAGGCGATATTTCATCCACGTTCCATGGACGCGATCTCATTGCTCCGCTTGCTGCGTATATCTCCAATGATGTATCGATCAGACAATTCGGTACGCCGTATCAACAGCCCGAAGTTTTTTCACCGTTCGTCAGTTCACGGTCGGATGTTGCCCCGATGTGCGTTCTCAATATTGACGTCTATGGGAATATCATCACCAACCTTCGATCATTTGAAATTGAAAAAAGCATGAAAGGAATACAAGCGGTATCGATCGGAACGAACATGGTCAGTAAATGGATCCGGTATTATGACGAAGCGCCGGAAAATACTCCATGTCTCATTGTCGGCAGCAGCGGTCTGGTAGAGATTTCTGCAAAAAAGAACAGTGCTGCCCGCTTCCTCCGTGCGACACTCGATTCGAAATTAAAGGTGTACTGGCGATGAAGTCGGTCGAAGAGTTCCGGTTTATGAAACGCTGTCTTCTGCTTGCGAAACGGGGGGAGGGGAACGTCCATCCCAATCCCATGGTCGGCTGCGTCATTGTCCAGGGGGACAAAGTGGTTGGAGAGGGGTACCATGAAAAATTTGGCGGGCCGCATGCAGAAATCATCGCACTGAAAAACGCAGGGAAAAAAGCAAAGGGCGCGACCATGGTCGTCAGCCTGGAGCCGTGCGTCCATTTCGGAAAAACACCGCCATGCACCGATGCGGTCATCCGGGCGGGAATTGCCCGGGTGGTAATTGCATCCAGGGATCCCAATCCGCTGGTGGGGGGAAAAGGCATACGGCGATTACGCAAGGCAGGCGTCCAGGTGAAAATCGGCGTACTGCAGAGCAACACGCAGGCGCTCAACGAAAAATTTTTTAAATATATGCGAACAGGGCTGCCGTACGTCGGCATCAAACTCGCTCAGACGCTCGACGGAAAAATTGCCGATGGTGCGGGGACATCCAAATGGATTTCATCCAAAGCAGCGCGGACCGTAGTCCATCGCCTGCGCCATGAGTATGACGCGGTCCTTGTTGGAGCAAAGACCGTCCTCTCGGACAACCCGGAATTAAGAGTGAGGTTGATCAGAGGCAGGGATCCTGTGCGCGTAGTTGTTGATGGACGCCTTTCGCTTCCCACCACTCGTGCCATCTTCAATACTGCCGCCGCACCGACATGGTTGTTCACCTCTTCACGCGCGGCGGGTGCAAAAAAAGAAAAGATCCGGAAGCTCGTTTCACAGGGAGTGCGGATACTGAGTGTCCCGTCAGAACATCGGCTCAATGCCAGAGCCATTCTTCGCACGTTGGCAGCGGAAGGAGTCTCTTCGTTGCTTATTGAAGGCGGTGCTGACACGATCGACGGATTCATCAATCAGTCCCTCGCGGATAAATTATATTTGTTTGTTTCTCCAAAAATATTGGGCGGTGGTCTGAATGGATTCACGTTTACCACTCCCAGGCTTCTCCGAACTTCCATTCACTGCACGACACCAACCGTGCAGACCATTGGAGAAGATTTATTGCTGGAATTACTGTTCATTCACGATTGAAAGCGCGTACTCAATGTTTACCGGATTAATTGAAGAAACGGGAATAATCAAATCCATCAGGCCGGAAGGGGGAAGTGTCATCTTCACGATTCAAGGGAAGAAAACGGTTAAAAATTTGAGAGTTGATCAGAGTATTGCTGTCGAAGGCGTTTGTTTGACCGTCATTAAAAGAAAGGCCCGGTCGTTTGATGTCCAGGCGGTGGAGGAAACCTTGAAAAAAACAACCCTGGGCAGGCTCCATGCGGGATTTCCCGTCAATTTAGAAAGGCCATTGCTGCCTTCGGACCGGCTGGGCGGGCATTTTGTTCTCGGGCATGTCGACGGACTGGGCAGGGTAGTAAAGCTGGAGAATCGCGAAAGCAGCTGGATTTTCTGGATTCAGGTCTCACGCCGATATGCACATCATCTGGTTCCGGTCGGTTCTATTGCGGTCAACGGCGTGAGTTTGACCATGGCGGAAGTGAAAAACAATTCATTTGCCGTTTCCATCATCCCCCATACCATGGAAGTAACCACCTTTAAAAGGCTTGAACGGGGGACCCTTGTAAATCTTGAATTTGATGTTCTGGGCAAGTATGTGGAGCGTTTATTTGAGGTCAAAGGTCCCTTGTCAAAGAAATAAGGGGGAGGAACTTTCGTTCTTGCATTTCGAGCCATTTTTTTTTATACTATAGACCGCAAGCCCCACTGTTGGTGGGGATTTTTTTCGCTTAAGGAACGACGACAATGTATACATTTGCAATCATTATCGAAGTCAGTATCGGAATATTATTGATGCTCGCGATTCTTATGCAGTCGAGCAAAGGCGGCGGATTGGCTGGAGGTTTTGGCGGCGCCAATATCGGAACGGTTTTTGGCGTCCGGCGCACATCGGATTTTCTCACCAAGTTGACTCAATGGATGGCGGGAGTTTTTATGGTGCTCGCATTGGTCATCAACTTATGGTTATTACCTCGCGGTGAGATGAAAAAAGAGAGCATCATTCAATCTGGTCCTCCTGCAGCAGCGTTGCCACCGACACAGCAAGCACCAGCAGCACCAATACCGGGTAGCAAGTAACTCATTGCACCCATGGCTCAATTGGTAGAGCAACTGACTCTTAATCAGTGGGTTCCAGGTTCGAGTCCTGGTGGGTGCACGCAGTACCAGGAGACTCGTAGGGTGGAAACAGGCGTAACGTTCTTCTGGATGAGAAAAATATAATGGAATCAAGATTTAGCGTAGGAGAAATCGATTGAACACGTCACCAAAAACACGGTTTTTTAAACCGGAAGAAATAAATCAGAAATGGTTTCTTGTCGATGCGGACGGAAAGACCCTGGGCCGCATTGCATCGCACGTCGCACATATTCTGCGCGGCAAGCATAAACCGGAATTTACACCGAACCACGATTTGGGAGATTTTGTCGTTATCGTCAATATTGAAAAAGTGAAGCTTACGGGAAAACGGCCTGAGTTGAAAGAACTTTTTCATAATACCGGATATCCGGGCGGTGCACGATTTGAATCGTTTAAAGATTTGATCAAAACGAATCCGGAAAAGGTGATGGAACATGCGGTTAAAGGAATGCTGCCGCATAACCGGTTAGGCCGTCAGATGTTTAAGAAATTAAAAGTTTATCGGGGAGCGCAACATCCCCATGCTGCACAACAACCAGAACCGCTTTCATTTGAGTAAGGAAGAAACGATTCCATGCAACCAAGAACTTCAGTTGGCCGCAGAAAAAATGCCATTGCACGAGTAAGACTGCTTGATGGCTCCGGTAAGATTACGGTAAACAAACGGGAATTTGAGAACTATTTTCCGCTGGAAATTCAGCGGGATGAAATTATGAAGCCGTTCAAAGTGACAGACACGATGGGTCGCTACGATGTGATGATCCTCGTGAACGGCGGCGGGCCTGTCGGACAGGCGGGAGCGGTCCGGCTCGGAATTGCACGCTCGTTAGTTGCCATTGATGAAGATGCCCGCACGGCGCTGCGCGGTGCCGGCTTGCTGACACGTGATCCAAGAATGGTGGAACGGAAAAAATACGGGCAAAAGAAGGCCCGCAAGCGGTTCCAGTTCTCGAAACGATAACAATTATTTTCAAGCTGCTCTGGTCTTATGACCGGAGCAGAAGTTTTATCACAAATCATATTCTCTGATTCAACCGGCAGTGTGGCGCCTGAGGCGCCATTCCGGAAGAAGACGACGGGAATAGAAGCCTAACTGAAAGGATGTGCGTTATGCCTCGTGTTGAACTCGATGCGTTGCTTCAAGCTGGTGCCCATTTCGGACACCTGACCCGCCGATGGAATCCCAAGATGAAGCCCTATATTTTTATGGAGCGGAATGGGATTCATATCATCGATTTAAAGAAAACCCAGGAAATGCTCGATGCGGCTTGTAATGCTGTTTCCAACAGTATCGCTGAAGGGAAAAAACCTCTCTTCGTCGGAACGAAACAGCAGGCGAGCGATGTCATGAAACAGGAGGCGCAGCGGTGTCATGCGCATTATGTGACAGAACGCTGGCTGGGCGGCATGCTGACGAATTTCAGCACGATACGAAAAAGCGTCAAGCGCCTGACCAATATCGAGAAGATGGAAACGGACGGGACATTCGAAAATATTACAAAGAAGGAACGGCTCTTCTTAACACGCGAACGGGACAAACTTCAAGCAGTTCTGTCGGGTGTTGTTGAGATGTCGCGTTTGCCCGGCATTGTCTTCGTCGTCGATATTAAAAAAGAAGCCATTGCGGTAAAAGAAGCTAAACGTCTGGGGATTCCGGTAGTTGCCATTGTCGACACCAACACGGATCCAGACCCGATAGATTATCCGATTCCCGCAAATGATGATGCACTCAAATCGGTGCAGCTGATTGCAAAAGCAATCGCCGATGCGGTGGTCGACGGGGTGGAACGTGCCTCTGCAAAGCAACAGGCGGAAGCGGAAGAACGTGCGACGTCGGAAGCGGCAGAAAAAGCTTCAGAAAAAAATTAATTGATGAAAAGGAAGTGAAGAGGTATGGCGGAAATTTCAAGTGATGTCGTAAAAAAACTCAGGGATAAAACCGGCGCCGGTATGATGGATTGCAAAAAGGCGCTGACGGAAACCAACGGCGATATGGAACTCGCAATTGATTTCCTCCGGAAAAAAGGCGCAGCCGTCGCGGCAAAACGCGCCGATCGTGAAACGAATCAGGGCGTCGTGGAAGCCTATATCCATGCCGGCGGAAGAATCGGCGCCATGGTCGAATTGAACTGTGAGACAGATTTCGTAGCAAAAACTCCGGGCTTCAAGCAATTGGCGCACGATATTGCCATGCAGGTCGCTGCCATGACCCCGCTCTATGTCTCGCGCGAACAAATTCCACAGGCGGTGATCGACAAAGAGCTGGACATCTATAAGATTCAAGCACAGAATGAAGGCAAACCGGCGCCCATCGCAGAAAAAATTTCCCAGGGGCGCCTGGAAAAATTTTATCAGGAAACGGTGCTGATAGAACAAAGTTTTATCAAGGATTCAGGGAAGACGATAAAAGATATCATCGATGAAGAGACTGCAAAGGTCGGCGAAAAAATAACGGTCCGTCGATTCCTTCGTTATCATCTTGGTGAATCAAATTAAATCAACATAAGAATCCCGAACACAATTCGGGATTTTTTTTGCGGGGGTGGTATGGCAGACCTGAAATACAACCGGATTCTCTTAAAGCTCAGCGGCGAATCTCTCATGGGAAGCCGGGAGTACGGCATCGATCCCGTTATCGTGAAACGCTATGCCGAAGAGATTGCAGCGGTGGCAAAGCTCGGCGTCCAAATTGGAATTGTGATCGGAGGCGGTAATATCTATCGAGGCATGGAAGGATCTGCCGACGGTATTGATAAAGTCACCGGCGATCAGATGGGAATGCTCGCGACCGTCATCAATGCGCTCGCCCTGCAAAATGCGCTGGAACACAAAGGATTAAAAACCCGATGCCTGAGCGCCATCAATATGGAACGTATAGCGGAACCGTTCATTCGGCGGCGCGCAATCCGGCATTTGGAGAAAGGCCGGGTTGTTATTTTTGCCGCCGGCACAGGAAATCCCTATTTCACAACCGATACCGCTGCGGTTCTCCGCGCAATCGAAATTGAAGCGAATGTGATTATTAAGGGTACACGGGTAGATGGCGTCTTTGATTGTGATCCTGAAAAGAACGCTGCAGCTGTTCATCTTCCTGAAATTTCCTACGCGGACGTTTTAAAACAGGACCTCCACGTCATGGATCTGACCGCGATAACGCTCTCGAAGGAAAACAATCTTCCTCTGGTTATTTTTAATATGAATATCGACGGAAACCTGAAACGGGTCGTCTGTGGAGAAGCGGTCGGCTCAAAAATAGTTGAAATCTCGAAACAAAAGTCGTAACATCACTCATCCTATCCACTAATTGATGGAACGCCTATGACAAACTCAAAAGATATTCTGAAGCAGGCAGAAGACAGAATGAAGAAAGCCGTAGAAGTGGTGCGTGACGAACTTGTTAAAATTCGTACCGGCAAAGCGACGACTGCCCTCCTGGACGGAATTAAAATAGATTATTATGGTACCATGACCCCGTTAAATAAGGTGGCGAATGTGAGCATACCGGACGTGCACACGGTCGCCGTTCAGCCATGGGAAAAAAATATCATCCCGATCATCGAGAAGGCAATTCTCACCGCGAACCTCGGCTTGAATCCAGCCTCGGATGGGACGATCGTTCGTGTCCCGATTCCTGCACTGAATGAAGAACGACGCCGTGATCTTGTAAAATTAGTTAAAAAGTTCGGAGAAGATGGAAAAATTGCCGTCCGCAATGTCCGCCGCGATGCCATTGAACACCTGAAGAAAGCTGAAAAAGGTGAACATATGTCTGAAGATGAACGAAAACGCGGCGAACAAGATACGCAGAAACTGACCGATAAATATATTAAAGATATCGATAACCATCTCGCGGCGAAAGAAAAAGAAATTATGGAAGTGTAACAAAATGATATTCTGAGTATCAAAAATCCCGGCCACAAGTCGGGATTTTTGATTATGAGCATCTCATTCAGAAGTGAAGAAGCAATGGGTTTATTCTTAAAAAAAATATTTTTTTTTATTATAGTATTGTCATGCATCGCACCGGGACAAACGAAAACGATTGACCGTTTCTCTCTTGTCCAGAGACACCATGTCGTCAACACGTCCTTCGATACACTGGCATCTCTCTCAGTGGGCAATGGAGAATTCGCCTATACGGTTGATGCGACAGGATTGCAGACCTTCCCCGAATTCTACAAGAATGGTATACCACTGGGAACACAATCACAATGGGGTTGGCATTCCTTTCCCAATGACAGCGGTTATACGCTGGATGAGGTCACGAAGCAATATCCTTCACATGAACATTCGGTATTTTATCCCGTAGAATGGACATTCCCGGAAAGGAAGACAAACGCAGCCCGGTGGCTTCGACAGAATCCTCATCGTCTCCACCTGGGGATCGTTGGTTTCGAAATATTAAAATCGAACGGGGAAGCGGCTGTTCCGAATGACATTAAAGGGATTCATCAGTCGCTCGATCTTTGGTCGGGGACAATGACGAGTGCGTTCCTTGTGGAACATACACCGGTCCATGTCATGACGATTTGCCATCCGGATCTTGATATGATTTCCACCAGGGTCGTTTCACGATTGGTGTCATCGGGACGGTTGAACATCATGGTGCGGTTTCCTTATCCAACGGGATTGAACACGGATTGGGCATGCGCGTGGAATCAGCCGAAGAAGCATACCTCGAAGATAGTTCAACAGTCTTCTTATGACGCATCCATAGAACGAATTCTCGATTCAACAACGTATTATGTTTATGGGAGATGGAATGAGAGGGCCGAGTTCAAGGAGACAGGTCCCCACTCGTTTCGCCTCCAATCGACGAACTCTGATACATTGACCTTTTCATGCCGATTCTCACCTGATGCGAAATTCCAAACACTCCCCGACATTCAAACAACTCTTCAACAATCGGTGGACCATTGGAAAGAGTTCTGGATGTCCGGCGGTGCCGTGGATTTTTCGGGAAGCACGGACCCGCGGGCTTATGAATTGGAACGGCGAATTGTTCTCTCACAGTATTTACTGCGCATTCAATGTGCGGGATCACTCCCGCCCCAGGAGACGGGATTGACGTATAACAGCTGGTTTGGCAAGTTCCACCTGGAAATGCATTGGTGGCATGCAGTACATAATGTTCTCTGGGGAAGAACGGATCTTTTTGAAAAAAGCATGCAATGGTACACGAGGATAATTCCGGCCGCTTTTCGTACTGCTCAACGTCAAGGTTTTGCGGGGTGTCGGTGGCCAAAGATGACAGATCCATCAGGCAGGGAGAGTCCATCAAATATTGGACCGTTTCTTATCTGGCAGCAACCGCATCCCATATATTATGCCGAGCTTTTCTATCGTGCGTTGCCGACCGAAGAGACGTTACAGAAATATAAAAACCTCGTTTTACCAACCGCAGAATTTATGGCGTCTTATATGACGTTTGACTCGTTGAATCGTCGCTATAGACTTGGCCCCATGCTCATTCCTGCGCAAGAACGATTTGACCCTGCCCGGACCATCAATCCATCGTTTGAACTTGCGTATTGGTACTGGGGTCTATCCACCGCTCAGCGATGGCGGGAACGATTGAACTTACCGAGAGATCGATCATGGGATTCCATGTTGGACAATATCTCATCATTGCCGAAATCAAACGGAACGTATTTAGCAGCAGAAAGTGCGCCGGATTCGTATGTCAATCCGCTTTCTCTGTCGGATCATCCTTCAGTTCTTGGTGCATATGGATTCCTCCCTTGGTCGCGCTTGATAGATACCTCGATAATGCGTACAACATTGGACACGATTCTTAACCATTGGAATTGGAGCTCAACGTGGGGTTGGGATTATCCTTTGATGACCATGACGGCGGTGAGACTCGGAATGCCGGACAGGGCAATAGACATATTGTTGAAGGATACCCAGAAAAACACTTATCTGAAGAATGGGCATAACTATCAGGATCGTCGTTTACGGGTATACTTGCCGGGCAATGGTGGATTGTTGACCGCGGTCGCGATGATGTGTGCGGGGTTCGATGGATCTCAGGTTGAAAATCCGGGAATACCGAAGAACAAAAATTGGGTGGTTCGCTGGGAGGGACTTCACCGCATGGAATAACGCGCCGTGAGGCTGCCTGCAACATTCTCTCACTGCTTCCGTAAGTTGAATGGGACCCGTTCGAACGAAAGGATAAAGTCATGGAAGCAAAAAAACGCCTCTACAGGAATCAAACCAATAAGGTCATCGCCGGGGTGTGCAGCGGGCTTGGTGAATATTTTCATGTGGACGTCATTCTTATTCGGCTTGTCTGGATTGTTCTCACCCTGCTCGGCGGTGCTGGAATCATTGCATACATACTTGCGTGTATCATCGTTCCGAAAAATCCGGCCGAATCCGGATTGTCATCGCCGCCGCAGGCACATGATTTTACTGCGGTAAGGATTTTTGGATTTCTCTTTGTCGGCGCAGGCGTCGCCATTTTGCTGGACAACCTTGATATTTTATCGTTTCATCGATGGTGGCATCTTTCTTGGGAGTTCGTATTCCCGGGGCTCCTGATTCTTGCAGGCATATATTTTCTCACAAAACACAATAAAGTTCCGGTGCCTCCGCCGCCGCCTGATCCGTCAAACACGGGATCACCAGCCGCTGAGGACCAGATCCCGCCGGCTGCTCCTCCTTCGAACGAGGGACCGAACATAAAGACGCTCCGGCGTTCATTGACCGATAAAAAGCTTTTTGGTATTTGCGGTGGAGTGGGCGAATATTTTGATATCGATCCAACCATCATTCGAATTGTTTATGCCGCTTTTACGATCATCTCCGGAGGCACTGGTATTCTCTTGTATTTATTGTTCTATCTGGTAATTCCTGAGGGCCAGCCGCAACCGATATCACCACGATGAGGCTATAATGGAAACGACAACACCGAAGCGATCGACGGGATTCTCAATATTTGGAATATTTCTCATACTCCTCGGGGCCGGACTGATTCTCAGCAAGCTCAAATTGCTGCATTATCAATGGGGAACTATTCTTTGGGTATGCCTCGGTATTGCAGGTTTTGCGGCAGCAGTTCAAGCGTTTGTGAGCCGGCGCCGCGGCTTGGCGTTCTGGGGAAGTTTTTTATTCTTTATGAGTATCGCCGTGCTGGTTCATCGGTTCGAACTTTTAGACTTTGCACCGTGGGATGTTCCTGCAACATTTTCACTTGCGCTCGGCTTGTCATTCCTGGTACTGTTTCTCTTCGAGCCGCGCCGGTTCGGTGTACTTGTTCCCATGATCTTTTTCTGCGGGTACGGAATTCTGTATTATCTCTGGTGGTGGGACGTCATCGATTGGTTTGAGATGAAACACTACGTACAAACATACTGGCCCGCTCTCATTATCCTGTGGGGGATATCTTTGATCTTCCGGCCGAGGCGAATAAAGGGTTAGTGTGCCTCCAGCCAATTCTTTCCAATGCCGAGATCAACTTCAACGGGAACGGAAAGCGGAAGGGCCTGAGTCATTTCGCGCTCGACGAGTTTCTTCAGGAGAGCTTCTTCATTCATCCTCACTTCAAAAACCAGCTCATCATGAACCTGGAGCAGCATGGAACTGCGGAGGTTCTGTTTTATCATTTCTGCGTCGATGTGCACCATGGCGAGTTTAATCATATCTGCAGCGGTGCCTTGAATGGGCATATTGATCGATTGACGCTCCGCGTTCTGACGGATGTTTTTATTGTTGCTGCGGATGTCCGCAATATATCGCCGGCGGCCCAGGAGCGTGCTGACGTATCCGTTCGTTCGCGCACCTTCGATGGTATCGCCGATATATTGCTGAACTTTTGGGAAGCGCGCAAAGTAACGCGTAATAATATCTTTGGCTTCGCTCTGGCTGATTTCTAACCGGTTGGCAAGACCGTATGCGCCGATGCCGTACATAATTCCAAAATTGACTTCTTTCGCTTTGCGTCTCATTTCCCGCGTTATTTCGTCTCCCGTCACGCCAAAAACCTTGGCAGCGGTCGTCGTATGAATATCCTCATGATTGCGAAACGCCTCCATCATACTTTCATCGCCGGAAATATGGGCCATGACCCGTAATTCAATCTGAGAATAATCCGCCGAAAGGAGAAGGGAGTCTGCGTCTCCCGCGATGAAGGCTTTCCTGATCGCTCTTCCGATTTCAGTTCGGATCGGGATGTTCTGAATATTGGGATCACTGCTGGATAACCTTCCCGTTGTTGCGACGGTTTGATTAAACGAGGTGTGAACCCGCCCTGTCCGGGCGTTCATTAATTTCGGAAGAGTATCGATATACGTTGATTTCAATTTTGTCGATTGCCGAAAATCGAGCAGCATGTCGATGATCGGATGTTCCCCCTTCAATGCCTCCAGCACCGCTACATCCGTGGAAAACCCGGACTTGGTTTTACGGACCGGATTTAAATGGAGCCTGTTGAAGAGGATCTCTGATAATTGCTGTGTCGAATTGATGTTGAATGCAATACCTGCTGCCTTATGAATTTCGCGTGTGAGAGTATCAAGCTGCAGTTCCAGTTCCTTCGACATCGTTGAAAGAAGGCCGACATCAATGGCAACGCCTGAGCGCTCCATTCTGGTCAGAACCGCAATGAGCGGGAACTCCATCTCTTCACAGAGTTTTATCATCCCAAGATCGACAAGTCTTTTTTGAAAATATTCATACAGGCGGTAGGTCATGTCGGAATCTTCACATGAATAATCGGAGAGCAGCGCTAAAGAAACCTCCCGAATATTTTTCTGCTCTTTACCGGTTCCCGTTAAATCCGAATACGAGACGGTTTTATATGAAAGATATTCTAAAGCGATATCGTCCATATTATGCTGTCCGTCGGCACGAACGATGTAACTCGCAATCATCGGATCAAAGAGAGCGCCTCTCACCGTGATGTCATACTGTGACAACACCAGCATATCATATTTTATGTTATAGCCGATTTTTTTTATCCGGGGGTTCTCAAAAATCGGTTTCAGTTGACGGCAGACCAGTTCCGGCGGCAGTCCCTCACCGGTGTTCGTCTGCCGGTCATTGTTGCCGAAGAGACTGCCGTCTTCCGGCTGCGCTTTGCCGGTAACGGCGACATAGAATGCTTCGTGCGGCTTGAGGGCGAAGGAAATTCCCACGAGTTCAGCATTCAAGGAATCAGTGGAGGTGGTTTCGGTATCAAAGACAAATTCTTTTGCTGATTTTAATGTGCTGCAGAGCGCCGAGAATTCCTGCTCCGATGTGATCAGCGTATAACGATGCTGATCTGTCGTGATATCGGACAGCGGTGCTGGTGCGGTAAATTCAATATCGGTGTCTCCCGGCTCTGGTACATCCGGCAGCTCTGATTGAAGCTTGCTGAGGAGCGATCGGAATTCAAGCGCTCCAAATAACTCCAGCAATTTTGCTCTATTCCGTTTCTCTGCTTTTAAAGAATGGAAATTGATGGGAAGCGGCACCTGGATGTCAATGGTGACCAGCTGCCTTGAGAGGAACGCCAATTCCCTGTTGGCTTCTAATTTACTCCGCACCCCTTTCTGCGGAATTTCATCAAGGTGTTTATACAGATCTTCAATGCTCCCGTATTTTTGAATAAGAGGAATCGCAGTTTTTTCGCCGATCCCCCTGACACCCGGAACGTTATCCGATGCATCACCAATGAGCCCCATGACTTCAATGACTTTATCCGGTGAGACGCCAAATTTCTGTTTCACTCCCTCTTGATCCACAATTTCAATATCGGTTCCCAGCTTGCCCGGTTTGAAGATTTTTGTACTATCGGAGACGAGCTGCATGAAATCCTTGTCGGGTGTGACAAGAAAGGTGAGAACGCCTTCGCGCTCTGCTTGTTTTGCCAATGTGCCGATAATATCATCCGCTTCGTATCCGTCCATCTCGATGACGGGGATATTGTATGCGCGTACGATCTCCTTAATGATGGGGATTTGTGTGATCATATCGTCCGGCATTTTTTGACGGGTTGCCTTGTATTCTTTATACGCGTTGTGCCGGAACGTCGGTTTGGCGGTATCAAAAACAACTGCAATGTGGTCGGGAAATTCCTGCGAAAGAATGCGGTTCAGAAATGTGACAAAGCCGTAGACGGCGCTGGTATTCTCGCCCTTCGAATTCATTAATGGCTGACGGATAAATGCGAAATATGCGCGGTACGCCAGCGCCATCGCATCGATAAGATATAATCTCTCTTTTCTTGCAGCAGGGATTGCCATCACTCTGTTATCCTCATACGTGGAAATGCAATTAAATCTATCAGAGTATTCTCCAAATTGCAACAATGCCAATTTCACGGTGCCGAATCATCCGATGATCCAGCTGCAAACAAATAAACCCGGGAATCATCATCTCAAATTGGAATTAATAAAGCAGGAACACTGTTGTAACAAACAATGTGGAACTCAGGTGAAATGAACTGAACAGGAGGAATCCGAACATGGGAAAGCAGAAACTGACTGGTGAAATATTTTATCCATCAAGCGATATCATGCTCAGAGCGCGTGTCAACGACTGGGATGAGATCAGGGCCAAAGCGGAGGTAAATCCGGAAGAATTCTGGGCGAAGGAAGCCGGTGAATTGCACTGGTTTGAACCATGGACGAAAATCCTGGACGAATCCAAGAAACCGTTTTATCAATGGTTTGTCGGCGGGAAAACAAATATTGCCTACAACTGTCTGGACCGTCACATGAATACGGCACATCGCAATAAGCTTGCCCTGTTATGGGAAGGCGAAAAGGGAGAGTTCCGTTCGTTCTCCTACTTTGCATTGCGCCGTGAAACGTGTAAGTTTGCAAACGTCCTGAGAAGTCTTGGAGTACAAAAGGGCGATCGTGTCACATTGTATATGGGAAGAATTCCCGAACTCGTCATCGGAATGCTGGCATGTGCGCGGATTGGAGCTGTTCATTCCGTGGTCTATGGCGGTTTTACGGTAGAAGCACTCCATGAACGGTTGGAAGACAGCCACTCGAAAATTTTGATCGTTGCAGACGGTTCATATCAACGGGGCAAGATTGTACCGCTGAAGGCGATTGCGGATGAAGCATTACAGCGTGCCGCAAGTGTTGAAAGTGTGCTCGTGGTCAAGCGGACGGGCGAACCGGTCAACATGGAACCCGGACGCGATATGTGGTTCCATGAACTCATGACGCTTCCGATTGCGAGTACACAATGCACCATCGAAAAAGTGGATGCGGAAGACCCGTTGTTTCTCCTGTATACCTCCGGCACGACGGGTAAGCCGAAAGCCATTCTTCATACCCATGGCGGTTATATGGTCGGCACGTATTCGACATTCAAATACGTCTTCGACATTCGAGAAGAAGACCGCTACTGGTGTGCCGCGGATCCCGGCTGGATCACGGGTCACAGTTATATTGTCTATGGACCGTTATTGAATGGGGCGACATCATTTATGTACGAAGGCGCTCCCACCTATCCATTTCCCAATCGCTGGTGGCAAATGATTGAGCGGTACGGCCTCAATATTCTCTATACGGCGCCGACGGCCATCCGCGGGTTAATGCGCTTCGGGGAAGCCTGGCCCAACCGCCATGACCTCTCGTCCCTCAGACTGCTCGGTTCGGTCGGTGAACCGATCAATCCCGAAGCATGGAAATGGTACCACCGGGTGATCGGCAAGGGACGATGTCCGATCATGGATACGTGGTGGCAGACGGAGACCGGAATGTTTATGATCACTCCGACACCGGTCGTTCCGTTAAAACCGGGCTCCGGTACGCGTCCATTTCCCGGATTAAAGATGGATATCGTGAACGAAGAAGGAAAACCCGTGGGAATAAATGAAGAAGGGTTCCTCGTCATTACAACACCATGGCCGGCAATGATGCGTACGATCTATAAGGATCCGGAGCGATATGTCAATCAATACTGGACAAAATTTCCTGGAGTCTATCTGACCGGAGATTCGGCAAAACGCGACGAAGACGGTTATTATTGGGTCATCGGCCGTGTTGATGATGTTATCAAAGTCTCCGGGTATCGGCTGGGGACTGCAGAAATAGAGAGCGCCCTCGGGAGTCATCCGGCTGTCGCCGAGGCAGCCGCGATCGGTTTGCCGCATGAGGTGAAAGGGAATGCCATCT
Organism: Ignavibacteriota bacterium; assembly: GCA_003819715.1. GTDB lineage: Bacteria > Bacteroidota > Ignavibacteria > UBA10030 > UBA10030 > Fen-1298. The sequence goes on from RPQN01000024.1 coordinate 16,435, forward strand.
ATTCCTATGTGATATTGAAGACGGGAATTGAAAAAAGTGATAAACTCATAGAAGAACTCAGGCAGCACGTTTCTCACGAAATGGGACCGATCGCAAAACCGGAACATATTGAATTTGTAGATTCGCTCCCGAAGACCAGAAGCGGGAAGATTATGCGCCGTGTACTGAAAGCGAGGGCCCTGGGACAGGAGCCCAAGGATATTATGACGCTGGAAGAGTAGGCATGGCATGAAGGGCAGCAGCAAGAAGTCTTGAGATCATTGGAACGGTGACAGGTCAACTTGCATCTTCCAACATTTCCGCCTCCGCAACGCCTGTCGCAACGGGCTGGGGAAAATGGTCGCTGCCCCGTATATCGACAAAGAAGAATCGCACGAGGATCACTGCAGAAAAAAGAATTCCCCCGGTAATAAAAAAGTTTTGCCGTAATCCCACTTCTGCTGCAATCAGTCCGCCCAGAGGCGGCCCGATCATCGCTGCAAGAACGCTGAAGCTCGAAGCGATACCGATGATGCCGCCGCGCCGTTCCTGCGATGTATTCTTGGTGACATAGGAATAGAGCGTTGGAAGCAACCCTCCCAGAAACAGTCCCTGGACGGAACGAAGGACTATGAGGTGATATGCTTCTGTCACCATTCCTTGTGCTGCAAATGCCGCTGCTGAACCGATAATGGCGATGGAAAGATTTTTTTTATAACTCTTCGCATCATTTCTTTTTCCCCACCACGGCGCCGAGATGACCATGGCCAGCCCTGTGGTGGAAAAGATCGCTCCGGAAATGGTGGCGAGGTATTCCTTATTGATCTCAAACGAATCGACGTATAATGAAAATATCGGTTGGATCATGAGAATCGCAGCTTGTGAGAGAAGAATGATGCCGAGTGCGATCCGGATATGTTTTGACCGGAGTGCATAGCGGTAGTTGTCGATTAACGCATGGAGTGAAACAGAATCAATACGTTCTTCATGCGTTTCCCGAACGTATTTTACCACCACGACACCGGCAAGAGCGCAGAAAGCAGCAACGATAAAGAAGAGCGGACGATAACCGAAGAGATCCGCAAGCGCTCCTCCCACCAGGGGCCCGATCACCGTTCCGCTTGCAGATGCGGTCTGTAAGATGCCGATCGCATATCCTGATTTTTCACGAGGCGTCGAAGAGGAAACAAGAGCCAGCGCTGAGGCAATGAACCCGCTGATGGCGCCCTGTACCATGCGAAAGAAGAGCAGCATTTCAACATTTGGTGCAAATCCAATGAGTGCCTGCGATACGGCCAATCCGAATATGGCCCGAACCGTCATGGCCTTTCGACCATATTTATCCCCCATGATTCCCCAGAGAGGAGTAAAGAAGAAGGAAAGAAAAAATGGCCCAGCATAGACCAGTCCGCTCCAGCTCGCGACCGCCTCAGGATCGGTGATGCCCAGTTCCCGGATATAAAAAGGAAGGAATGGGACGACCAGGTTCATTCCCATCATCGCCAGAAACTGTGAAGCCCAGATAATGTAAAGGTTCCGGCGCCAGGGTTCTAATTGTTTTTTCATTTTTTAATGGAGGCCTGAGATAAATTCAAAAAAATATACGGAAAGGTGGCCGTAAAACAAAAGAAGCGCGGTTATTGCTGTCTAAACGATGGTTTTCATGAGATGCGGTTTCTTGTCGTGAAAAAACTTCATCATTCTGCCTGGAACAATCAACCAATTGGTTTCGTCTTTTTTATTGAGAATGTGGTCTCCTTGACAATCAGTCCAGTTTTGAGTACAATTATTTTAGAATTAGAGGTGTCATCATGAAAATCCTTATAAGAACGGCGGCGGTGGTGGTGATCTTCAGCGCTTTCGCCGTCGGCCAATTCAGATCTCAACCGGAAGCGAGGTCATCGGCAGGGGAATCATTACTTCGTCAGGATGACAGCGGATTGCTGTTCGGCTGGTTCGATCCAGGTCGATTGACGATTCATAACAGTTATTCACTCAGCTATACAACGTCCGGCGGACGAGGATATTCACTGGGTGAACTGACGAGCAATATTGCGTATCGCATTTCAGATCCGCTGTCGGTACAGTTTGATGTCAGCTTAATGCATTCGCCATTCAATAATCTTGGGGGCACATTTGCGAAAGATATGTCCGGAATTTATTTATCGCGGGCGGAATTAAATTACAGGCCGAGTAAAGATATGCTGCTCCAGATTCAATACCGGCAATTGCCGCCGATGTACTGGCTTAATAACTTCGACCGATACGGGTTTATGCCGATGTACAACCGTATCGATGAGGAGGAGATTCACTGAACCGCAAATTAAAACAAGTGTATTTTTTGAACCGAGTCAGGCTGAATGGTTTGATATCTGCCATCTCGGTTCTTTTTTTGTCAGGCAGGAATGAAGCAACCCAAGAGTTCCGACGCCCCTGTCCATTCCGACGTTGAATCATCAGCATCACGTGAACGTACTCCCAAAAACCGGCGGCTCTCCATGACGGGCGGGAGAATACTGAAAGGGATGTTTATTATCCTGGGTGCGGTGGCGATGGTAAGTATTTATATTCTTGCAAACAAGAACAGCCAGACGAATGCAGGGATCCACGAACAAATTCCCGTGGTCGACAGCAGGTCTCTCGAGGTCGAAGTGCTGGATTGCGCAGGAAGCAGTAACGCAGGACAGCGCTTGACGGATGCCCTTCGCGCCCAGGGATACGATGTCGTGGAAATGAAGAAAAATTACAGTGAAATAGAAGAACGCACTTTTATCCTCGACCGGTCCGGCAACACCGAAGCGGCGCGAAAACTTGCAGCCCTCCTTGGGGTTCCGCCGGATAAAGTGTTTCAAAAAATTGACCGCTCACGGTATCTCGATCTCACGGTGGTGATAGGAAAAGACTATCCTCATCTGAAAGCGTCTCAGTCATCCACTGAAAGGAATAACCATTGACCGCTCGATTGTTAGCAAAACGAATTGCCGAACTCATGATCTCCAAGAAGGCAATCGATGTCGTTATTTTGGATTTGAAAAAACTCACCAGTGCGACGGACCATTTTGTAATTTGTTCGGCGGATTCTGATACCCAGGTCAAAGCGATTGCAGATTCAGTGGAAACGGGCATGGAATCGTTGGGCGAGAATGTCTGGCACAAAGAAGGTTATCATGCGCTGCGCTGGATCGTCCTCGATTATGTGGATGTCGTCGTCCATGTGTTCCATAAAGAAGAAAGAGCGTTCTATAATCTTGATCGCCTCTGGGGGGATGCAAAAAGGACGGAAGTACAGGATCCGTTGGCGGTTCCCAAACCGGAACCCAAAAAACGCAGGGCGGCAAAGAAACCGATCAAGAAGTAAGACGCAGAACCCGAATGAAAAAATATCTTGCAGAAAAAGTTGGCGCCGCACTCGTAACGCTGTCCTATGATACGACAACCACACCCCTGGTGTTCGATAAACCGAAGGATGAAGCGCACGGCGATATCACGACCAATATCGCAATGCTCCTGGCAAAAGCGGTGAAGAAAAATCCGCGCCTGGTCGGACAGGAAATCGTCGGCAGGCTCGAGATCGATCCGAAATTCGTTTCAAAGGTGGAGATTGCCGGGCCGGGATTTATCAATTTTAGTTTCACGGATGAATTCTTTACCAGCCAGATTGGCGCGCTCCTCGCCCAATCGGAAGGCTTTGGTAAAATTAATACAGGCGGCGGTAAAAAAACACAGGTAGAATATGTCAGTGCGAATCCGACCGGGCCTTTAAGTGTAGGCCATGGCCGGCAGGCGGCCGTCGGAGATACGATTGCGAATATACTCGTGTGGGCGGGATATGATGTCACCCGCGAGTATTATTATAACAATGCAGGCCGGCAAATGCGACTGCTTGCAGAATCAACCTATGCCCGCTACCGCCAGCTGTTCGATGATTCCTATGGTTTTCCCGAAGAAGGGTATCAGGGCGATTATATCCGTCATATTGCGGAAGATTTAAAGAAACTCCGCTCAGACTCGCTCATTGCCCTGCCGATGGAAGAGGCGTTGTCGGTCAGTAAGGATTTTGCGGAACAGGAATTATTCCAGGCCATAAAAAAAGTGCTCGCCCGGATGGGCGTCGTTCATGATGTATTTTTTAACGAGGACTCTCTTTACAAAACGGGAAAGATTGAGGAAGTCATTTCCGAGTTTCGCAGGAAGGATCTCGCATACGATCAGGACGGCGCGGTATGGCTGAAGACGACTGCGCTGGGGCTTGATCAGGACCGTGTTATTGTGAAATCCACCGGCGAGCCGACGTACCGTTTACCCGATATTGCATACCACCGGGAAAAATTCCGGCGCGGCTTTGAACTCATCGTGGATGTTTTCGGCGCAGACCATATCGCGACCATTCCGGATGTTCTCGCCGGCGTGAAAGCGCTGGGCTACGATCCGGAGAAGGTGAAGGTGGTCATTCACCAGTTCGTGACGCTGAAGCGCGACGGAGAACAGGTAAAAATGTCCAAGCGTCTTGCGAATTTTGTGACCCTGGACGAACTCATCGACGAAGTAGGTTCGGATGCGGTGCGGTTCTTCTTTTTGATGCGTTCAACATCCAGTCATCTGGAGTTTGATTTAAATCTTGCCAAAGAACAATCGGAAAAAAATCCGGTGTACTACCTTCAATATGCTCATGCCCGAATTGCGAGCATTCTTCGTTTTGCGGAAGAACAAGGGACGTTTCAAGCATCAACCTCGCTGGCAGGGATCGATTACACGCTATTGAAGGGTCCTGCAGAAATCGCTCTGACCAAGCTGCTTCTGGATTTCCCGGAAACCATTGAATTATGCTCCCAGCACCTGGAACCCCACCGGCTCACCACGTACTTGCAGGATGTCGCAGCGGCTTTTCATAAATTCTATCACGAACACCGCATCGTTATCCCCGAGCGTGAACTGGCAAATGCACGTCTTGCGCTCTGCCTTGCAGCGAAGACCGTGCTTGCAAATGGCTGCAAAATACTTGGAATTTCCGCCCCGGAGCGAATGTAAAGGGACACATTGACATTGGTAAATTATTTCTTTAATATTTTACCATTCAATATTAAACGAGGTTATCTTATCCTTCCACTGTTACTGCATTTGTAATTCTTCCGATCGTGTGTTGATTGTTCATGCTCGTTCATGCATGAGCGTACAAAGTTTTCCATTAAGTAAAAGCGTTGTTTTGTGCCGTGTTTTGAAAAGTGGGCATTCTTTCGTAGATTTATACCAAAATGGCTATGATGACCTATAAAAATGGCGAAATTCACGATGTTATTATCCGCGATTTAACAAAATATCGGGATCACCGCGGATGGCTTATGGAATTATTCCGGAGCGATGTTATTGGGAAGGAATTTCTCCCTGAAATGGCATATATCTCGGAGACGGAACCGGGTATCGCCCGCGGGCCGCATGAACATAAAGATCAGGCAGATTTATTCTGCTTTATTGGACCATCCACATTCCGACTCTATTTATGGGATGCCCGGACAAATTCGTCGACATTCGGCCATAAGATGGTCCTGGATGCGGGAGAGCAAAAGCCTCAGGCGGTGATCGTTCCTCCCGGGGTTGTCCACGCCTATAAAAACATCGAATCGAAGCAAGGGTGGGTCATTAATCTTCCCAACAAGCTTTATGCAGGCAAAGAGCGAAAGGAAGAAGTTGACGAAATTCGTCACGAAAGCGATCCTCACTCACCGTTTACATTGGATTAACAAGGTATGAATCTTCTTGTCACAGGCGGTGCGGGTTTCATCGGGAGCAATTTTATCCGCTCTATTCTGGAGAAATATCCGGAGTATCGCGTCATCAATTTTGACAAACTCACCTATGCCGGTAATCTCGAAAACCTGACGGGAATTGATAAAGATCCGAGATACGCGTTTGAGAAAGGCGACATCTGCGATAAATCGAGAGTACAGATGTGCATCGTCCGGTACGAGATTGACATGATAGTCCATTTTGCTGCAGAGTCGCACGTCGACCGCAGTATACTGGGAGCAGCAGAATTTGTCAGGACCAATGTTGAGGGCACCAACGTCCTGTTGGAAGTGGTAAAAGAAATGAAGGTGAAGCGGTTTTTGCATGTATCGACTGATGAGGTCTATGGATCGCTCGGAGCGACAGGATTGTTCACCGAATCAACCCCGTTGAGTCCGAACAGCCCTTACTCGGCGAGCAAAGCATCTGCGGATTTGCTGTCACTGGCCTATCAGCATACGTTTGGGATACCCGTGGTCATCACCCGCTGTTCGAACAATTACGGGCCGTATCAATTTCCTGAAAAATTAATTCCGTTGATGATCGCAAACGCACTGAACGATAAACCGTTGCCGGTGTATGGCGATGGTATGAATGTGCGCGATTGGCTTCATGTGAAAGATCATTGTTCGGCGATTGATACCGTCCTGCACCGGGGCCGCATTGGTGAGGTGTATAATATCGGCGGAAATAATGAGAAACCGAATATCGAAATCGTCAGGTTGATTTTGCAGAATCTTGGCAAACCCGAATCGCTTATCCGGTACGTTGAGGACCGTCCGGGCCATGACCGGCGGTACGCGATCGATTCCAGTAAGATTCAAAAAGAATTCGGTTGGCAACCTGCTTATAGCTTTGAGAGCGGCATCGCTGAGACCATCAAATGGTACGTCGAGAATCAGCAGTGGTGGAAACGGATCATCAGCGGTGAATATCAAAAATATTATCAATTGTTGTACGGCGGAAGAGAAACGGTAAAGAAACACTGACCGGTTCTCTTTTACTCTCTACTGTATTAATATCCATTTTTGCAGATTAAGGCGATGTTCCTATGATGAAAAATACTCAATCGTTGCAGTCCGGCGGGATAAAAATTGTGCTTCTCTCTCTGGGTGTATTGTTCTGTCTGAATTCCGCGTCGTTCGCGCAATGGTCGCCGGATTCAAAAAAGAACGCAGAGTCCTCCGAATCAAAGTCCGATCTGAAAAACATGATCCAGCTGCCGGTCAGTAATGTCCCTGCCCTCGAAGGTCCGGTCGATCCGGAAAAATATTACATTGGCCCGTCGGATCTTCTTTCGGTGAATATCTGGATAAGCCCGCCGCTCAATTTTACCCTTTCAGTAACACCGGAAGGAACGCTCATTATACCAACGGTGGGGGAGGTGTCCGTTGCCGATGTGACTCTGGCTCTGGCAAAAAAAAGGATTATCAACGAAATAAATAAGAAATATCTCTCAGGCAAGCCTTCAGTCACGTTGCTGAATCCCAGGTCGATCATGGTAACCGTCACGGGGGCGGTTCGAAATCCTGGTAAATATATACTCAATGCGACGGACCGGGTGGACAAAGCAGTGACCATGGCGAACAAGAATCAAAAAGACATCCTCGCGGAACCTAAATCGGTTTCCATGATTGCGGGCATTCGAAAAGATGATTCAAAGGAATTTGATGAACGCAATCAATCCAAAAGGAATATTCGTCTCACCCGACGGAGCGGAGAAAAACAACGGACCGACATTCTGCGGTACTATGCAACCAAAGAGGACCAGTGGAATCCTTTGCTCCGCGAGGGCGATGAAATATTTGTGCCGCGGATTGATCCGAATACAAATATTTTTGCGATCTATGGCGGAGTCAATAAGCAGGGCAGTTTTGAACTGGTCGAAGGAGACAGTCTCCTGAACGCGATTGAATTGGCATACGGATTGACACCACGGGCGAAGAAAGACAGTATTGAACACTATCGATATGATCTCACCGGCGGCGGGCAAACAGTCTCGTATTATGATGTCGATGATATAAACCGGGGCTCTGCATCAGATGTCGCAATGCTTCCGGGCGATCGCATTGTCGTGAAGGAAAGGCCGGATATTCGGGAAAATTATTGCGTGTTTGTCGAGGGTGAGGTCCGGTATCCCGGTACGTATCCTATTACCAAAGAAAGCACCACCCTCAGCACGGTGATCGGATGGGCGGGTGGATTTACGGAATATGCATCTCTCAGCGCAGCCGAAGTTGTTCGAAGAGCCGTTCCAGCCGAGGAACAAACTTTTGAACGGGCATTGAGTTATCGTGGAACAGTATTGGTCGAAGATACTGCGAATTACAGGGTTGAAAGCGTGCTTCGGATGAACCACGAAGCAGTAAATGTGAACTTTGTTGATTTGTTTAAGAAAAAAGATATGTCCCAGGAGGTTATCCTTCAAAATGGAGACTGGGTAAGAATTCCCGCACAACAAAAAACCGTGTACGTGTTCGGACAGGTTGTAAACCCTGGAAATGTTCCGTTTGTGCAAGGAGAGCGATACAAGGAATATATTGGGCGGGCGGGCGGATACACCGATAATGCGAACACCAGTGATGTGATGATTATAAAACGGGCAACGCACCAGTGGTTGTCGCCAGGGGAAACCGAAATTGAAGAAGGCGATTTCGTCTGGGTGCCGAGGGACCCGGAGAGGACATCAACGTATTATTGGAATATCGTCGGTCAGTTGGCGTCAATATTAAGCGTTGCGGTGAGTATTGTGCTGTTGACGATACAATTAAATAAATAGAAAATAGAGGTCAGGGATTCTCAGATCGTAATTGAAAGAAAATAATATTATGGAGTATTTACATATTTTTTTAAAATGGCGGAAGGTGATTGTGGTGACCACCATCTCTATCTTCCTCGGCTCAATTCTTGTCAGCATCATACTCCCCAACTGGTATAAATCAACGGTGACTCTCCTGCCGCCCAAGGAACGAATTGCGACAAATTTGCCTTCTTCAGCTTCTTCATTATTAAAGGGTCTGTCCAGTGTAACGAAAATTGGCGCGTTAGGCGGCAATCAGGATACCTATAATTATTTGGCGATTCTTAAAAGCAGAATAGCAAAAGAATTTATCATAAACCGATTTAACCTGAAGGCGGTTTATGGGATTTCTGATAGTACGATGGATAAAACGATAGAAGAACTTGAAGATAATTTTAAATTTGTCATTGAGGAAGAAGATTACCTGACGATCACCGTGGTGGATAAAGACCCTCAACGAGCTGCAGATATGGCGAATTATTATGTTGAAATTTTAAATCGTATAAGCCTTCAATTAAGTACTTCTGAAGCAAGGAAAAATAAAGAGTTTCTTGAAGGTCGTGTTGCGCAGGTACGGCTTGATCTCAGGAAAGCGGAAGAGGATCTGAAAAAATATCAGGAACAAAAGGGGATACTGATCATTTCTACCGAAAGTGGCCCCAGTATGACTGCCGTAGGTGAATTGTATGCTATGAAAGTAAAAAAGGAAATTGAACTGGCGATTATGGGAAGGTCCGTGTCAAAACTGAGCCCTGAATTGCAGAGAGTGAAAGATGAATTGCACGAAATCAATAAAAAAATCGATTTGATTCCCTCTTCTGGAATCGGGGCGGTTCGATTGTATCGCGAGGTCGTGATACAACAAAAGATTCTTGAATTCATTGTTCCTCTTTATGAACAAGCAAAAGTTGACGAACAAAAAGATGTTCCTGTCATTCTTGTTCTCGATAAGGCCGTCCCCGCTGAAAGAAAAACAAAGCCCAAAAGAATTTTGATCGTCGCCATCACATCGTTCACCGGTATTATCACCCTTTTATTGGGAGTATTCTCCTATGAGCATTTGAATGCTTCAGGACTACTTACACGAATCAAAAAAGAAACCGACAGTTTCCGGCCACATTCGTAATATTGTAGCCTCTGGTATTCATAGTTCATCATCGAGGTTGTTTGCCAGCAATATTACAAAGGCAAGTCTTGCTTTGGTATTAAACCTCATCTTGACTCAAGTCCTGGGTGCCGCACAGTTTGGGCTCCTTTCTTTGATGCTGAGTATTCTCCTGACGACATCTGCCATAACAGATTTTGGTCTGGCGATATCCTATGTCAGTTTGCATGTCCGAAAATCAGAAACAGGCGAGAATGTACAACAGTATACCAAGGCAATATTCTCATTACGAATTGGATTAAGTGCCGCATGCGCCTGTCTCGCGTTATTGGTTATGCCGTACATTTTTTCTCATCTCGGTGCTGGAAATTTACCTCTTGGATTCCTCATCCTGGCATCGTTTTTCCTGTTCTTCGACAGTCTCTTCAATTTTGTGCTGGCGATGTTGCAGGCAGAAAAAGCATTCAAGGAATATGGATCGGCAAATGCGCTTGTTAATATTGTCAGAATGGTGGGGATTGTTGTCGTCTCCATTTGCTTTATATTAAATATTGAAATAACCATTGGCGTTTACGTCGGGTCGCTTATCATTGTTCTGGCGTACATCTTAAAAATTCGCCCCCAGTATAGGTGGGATCTTTCGGCGCTTGTGACGAAGGGATCGTTTTCGAAGCTTCTCCGCTGGAGTCGCTGGACTTTCCTGCAGACGATCGCAAATGTGTTCTTTGTAAAGCTGGACATTCTGATGTTAGGTGCATTCCACGTGAGCCATGAACTTATCGGTAATTACTCGCTGGCGTTCGTGTTTGCAGGCATTCTGACACTGTTTCAAGTAACAGCGAATACGCTGCTCTTGCCAAAGGTAAACTCATTCCGAAGTTTTACTCAAATAGAACAATACATAAAAAATATGTTCAAGGTCGTTGTGGTAGCAGGTCCGTTGATAGTGTTGGGCGGTGTGGTGATCACTGTTTTCCTCCATTGGATATATTCGTCATCGTATCCTGCGGCATGGTCTATTTTCATTATTCTCTATACGGGGTTTGCCTTCAGCCTTTTTGCAACTCCGTTTGTTATGCTTGCCTATTCTATTGAACGTCCGGATATTCCGGCGTTTCAGAACATGGTTGGTCTCGTCATGGTGTTTTGTTTAAATTTATTTTTAGTGCCCACCTACGGAATATGGGGAACGGCAATAGCGTTTATCGTTGCTCGGGCGTTTACCGAAATTGGAGCGGTGGCTGTTATTATCCGGAAAATTAAAATAAATCATTTGCAAAATCCGCAAGCCAAGCTTGGAACCTCATATTGAACTCTGAACAAGTATACGACAGCGGACGAATGAACGATAGTATTAAAAATAATAATCCATCGCTCGTTATCATCGGTATTTCTCTCGGTATTGCGAGTGCTGCTTTTCTTCTGAGCTGGTACGAGCACTATCTTATCGCGGCCGTTATTCTCCTCGGGAGTTGTTTCCTGGTATACACCATGGTCACGCAAAAATATTTGCTCAGCCTTTGTGCGTTGATCCCTTTTTCTCAACCTCTTCCGCTAGCCCTTGGATCCAAAACCATAGGGTTTATGCCTGAATACATTCTCTTGCCCGTGGTCGGACTATTTCTCCTCATGGAGAAAGTGCGCAAAAAGGATACTGGATTTTTACGGACAGGACTGCTCGTCCCATACGCTCTGTTCCTCTTTGTCGCCGCTGTTTCGTTAGCGATCACCGGATCTGAAATGGGATTTGCCAAGATTATTCCGGGAGTCGGTACTCTCTATATTTTATCTATTGCTCTTATCGTATTCATTTGCTTGAATGAATATGTCAGGTCGGAAAATCAAGTATCCGATATAACCTTCGTGTTGCTTGCATCTTCTATCTTGGTTTCTCTTTATGGAATTATTGAATACTTCATCAACCTGTCTGTCAAGCATTACCGCATCAGGTCTTTCTTTGTGACGTTATTTTGGCAAGAAGGAGGAAGCAATCCGAATTCTCTGGGGACGTACCTCATGATCATAATATTATTAGGCATCGGCATGAGGAAGGCGTATCAAGGGAAACGAAAAAGTATCATCAATATATCACTGTTAATAAATTTTATTGCTCTCGTACTCACCGGATCACGAAGCAGCCTTATCGCGACTTTAATCGGAGGTTTTGCTCTCGGCGTTCGGCGGGATAAAAGAATCCTGCTTGCAGCGATTCCTTTAATTGGTGGTATTACCTATGTTATTTCTACGATTCCGCGAGCATGGGATAGACTCACAAGCGTTATATCAATTATCTCAGATCAAAAGGTGATCAACTTCTTTTTACGCATTGATCCCAATAAACTTGATTGGGACCGTATTGGATATTTCGGCCTCGGTGGCTATAATATTGATATCATTGCAGGGGCGAATCGATTTGCGACATGGGTGACGGGGATTAAAGTGTTCGGTGATTATCCTGTTCTCGGCGTCGGGTTCCAAATGAGTAAAGATTATGCCGGCTTTGAGACAGCCGAGAATTTGTGGCTTGATATCGGTATTATGACCGGAGCAATAGGACTATCCTTGTTCTTATGGTGGACCTCGAGAGTGGTGAAGATCTCGCGAACGAATAAAGAGATTCAAATAAGTTCTTTTACAAATTCGTTCAGTGAATCATATCGGATAATTCTTTTAGGAATATTTATCACCACGCTCACCGGTTCCGTTATGCTGGTCTTAAAGCTCGTCATCTTGTTTTGGTTGTTAACGAGTTTGCAATGTTCTCTTCATTTGAGAAGAACGGTCTCCAGGTAAGCCGAGAAATACCAAAACGAAAATTCGGTCTCATTTCTATGGCAGACCTTATGAGGATCATATTTCTATTTTGAAGAACACGGTTTGAATCATTCCATCTATGAATAAAAATCTCCCGGGACATACTGCGCTAGACCCTGTAAGAATATTGTTCGTGGCCCATGAATTTACACGGTCTGGCGCATCATTAGCATTGTTGGAGCTCATGAGTGGTCTTCGAGCTGGGAACTATCAATGTCACTTAATCGGACCACGGGGAGGTGCGTTAGAAAAAGATTTTGAAGAATTGAACATTGACCGTCATTCGGTGAAGGCAATTAATTATCTTTATAAAGGGGGCCGGGGCCGATTCGGTCAGATCTTATTTTTACCAATAAGAATCCTTATTAATTTCTACCTTGTGTTCCGGCTATTGCAATTATTTCTCTCAATAAAGCCTCAAATTATTCATTTAAATTCCTTTGCCGCGAGATTCGCCGCTCTTCCGGCATTCTTCACTCATGCAAAAGTGGTTTGGCATCTTCATGAATATTATCCATGGAATCCGGTACTCCACAAATCAGCCGCGCTCTTTGTCAGTATTGTTTCTGATGTCATCTTCACCGTCTCTTCGGCATGTCTCTTCTGGTGGAACCAAAATAATGATCTCCGGTATCATGTGGTCTACGGCGGAACGAAAAGGCATAGTATGGCCGATCATAAAAATCGCCCCTATGATATAGTCTTTGTGGGCCGGTTCAGTTATGAAAAGGGTTTTTTTGTTTTGCTGGACGCGCTCTCGATGTTGTCGTCCATAGGCATCGAACCCAAAATGATTGCTGTCGGTACGTACGAATCTGATGAGGCACAATCGGTTATCTCTAAAACTCTTGAGTCAAAAAAACTTGTTCATATGATAGAGTGGAAATACGACTCTCCTGATCCGATTCCGTATATCGCGCAGGCAAAAATATTGGTATTACCATCCTTACGCGAAGGACTTCCGCGGGTGATATTAGAGGCGATGAGTGTTGGAACAACGGTCATCGCTACTCAAGTCGGCGGAATACCAGAAGTGATCAATTCCCCTGATGTTGGGATACTGATCCAACCGGGCAATGTTGAACAATTATTTCAGGCTCTCGAGCATCTGTTACATGACGAGACTGATCGAATAACAATATCGATTGCTGCATATCGATACATGGAGCATCATTTTACGCTCGCAGCATTTCAAGAGAATGCCCGTCGAATTTATGCGCAACTCCTCTCGCATCGCTAGGTGCATTCATGGTCGAGAGGTGAACCGATCGGTAACGAAACGATGAAGGAACGAATCATTTCACACGAGCGAAGCATGGCGGCGAGTAAAGAAAATGTCATGGTATCAATTATCCTGGTAAGTTATAATCGACTTGATCTGTTGCGGGACACGATCTCGGGCGTCCTGAAATATTTTACGGGATTTCCCCAAGAGATCATTTTAATAGATAATGATTCAAATGAACCGCTGGTGGACACCATAAAAGAAGAATTTCCTCAGCTCATCGTCGTTGCGAATAAAAGAAATGTCGGATTTGGTGCGGCAAACAATATCGGGGCACAGGCCGCAAAAGGCGAATATCTTCTTTTTATCAACAGTGATCTTATTGTTTCTGGGAATCCTGTCCCGGAAATGATCGCGATGCTTCAAACCAATGATACGGTCGGGATTGTCGGATGCCAGTTGATGAATAGCGACGGCTCTCTGCAGCCCTCGTATTTTCGATTTCCTTCGCTCATGATGCGGTTCCTGCAGCTCACCGGGTTGAAGAGCGCCATCTTAAAAATACTGCCTCAAGTTCAATATGCCCGTTATCGAGCGGAGGCCCTGGATTTTGTTTCCGGTGCTTTTTTTATGATCCGGCGTACGCTGTTTCATGAAATTAATGGATTTGATGAACACTATTTTATGTATATCGAAGATGCAGATCTTGGTTACCGTGTTGCTTGCCGGGGTAAAAAATCAATATTGCACTCTTCTCGGGACGTCGTTCACCTTGGTGCGAACTATGAAGAAGACACCAATCCATTTGTGGTGTTCCATATGAATAGAGGATTGTTGTTGTTTTATAAAAAGAATTATTCCACCCCGAAATACGCGGCTCTGGTATTGATGAGCGTCGCGTTCTATATGATAAAAATTGTTGCGTATTCCTGGAAAAAGGATCATCCAATACAAAAAAAACAATATATTACTCTTCTCCGGTTATACTGGCGGACCTTTACTCGTCGATATGACTTTGGAGAAGCGTTTCAGGACTGATGTGTCGACTTCACTGTTCCCGAATTCATGAAAAACCGGCTTATCATAGTAACAGAATTTTTTTTCCCCGATCAGAACGCAACCGGATATTTGCTGACCCGGGTCGCCGAGGGTTTTGTGGATATCGCCGATGTCCATGTCTTATGCAAAAAGCAAAAAAACTACACCATGCATCCGGGAGGAGTATCTTCTTCGCCGCCCGGGATGGTCACCGATCGAATTCCCTCGACGAGTTTCAATAAAAATATATTACTGCTTCGATTGATCAATATTCTCACATTGAGTATTTCTTTTCTTCTCAGACTTGTATGGATATTGCGGGAAGGGGATCAAGTGCTCGTGGTGACCAACCCGCCTTCTCTTCCTTTTATCGCCGCAATTGCCTGCCGATGGAAAAAAGCGCGGTATTCAATTCTTGTCCATGATGTCTATCCAGACGTCTTGATTGCAACAGGGGTCCTGAGGGACAAGCACGTGCTAGCGCGCGGATTGCGGTGGATGTCAAAAAAACTCCTCGAATCCTCCGAGAGTATCATCGTCCTGGGAAGGGATATGGCAAAGTTGCTGGGCGCAACATATTGTACGATCAATAATCGCATGACGATTATCCCTAATTGGGGAGATGTCAATCATATCATTCCTGAACAACGTCCTGGTAATTCGATATTGGCGGAATGTTCGCTGGAAAATAAATTTGTGGTTCAATATGTTGGAAATATCGGCCGCACTCACAATATTGAACTCTTGGTGGAATGCGCAGAGATATTGAAGGAGCAGGAGGATATCCATTTCCTCTGTATTGGAGATGGTGCAAAAAAAAGATGGTTGTCAGATTCGATCGCTCAGAAAGGGCTTCGAAATGTATCGATGAGATCATTCTATCCCAGGAGCCGGCAGTCAGAGGTCCACAACGCATGTGATCTTGTGGTGATTTCATTTATTCCGGGGATGGCAGGTATTTCCGTTCCCAGCAGAATGTATAACGTGATGGCGGCAGGGAAACCGATCATCGGGGTGACCGATACGCACTCTGAACTGGCGATGGTGATTCAAGAGGAAAATATCGGCTGGGTCGTTTCATCGTACCGCGCTCAAGATGTCGTCGATGTCATCTTATCTGCGAAAGCAGCAATGAATACTTTGGTCGATATGGGCTTGCGTGCAAGAAAAACAGCGGAAGAAAAATATACGTTTGAAAAGGTTATTCCCCTGTATAGAAATGTCTTGTTCAATAACATGAAAGAATGATTTGAAAACTATTCTTCTGGTTGCCGGCACACGTCCGGAAATTATTAAAACCGCTCCCGTTGTGCTTGAAGCGCAAAAACGGTCTGACGTCAAAGTGGTGTATTGCCTCACCGGCCAGCACAAGACCATGGCGATGGAGGCACTGTCGATTTTTGGGGTCCAGCCGGATGATGATCTCCAAATTATGCGTCCGAACCAGACATTAAATATGATCTGCGAATCGGTCTTTGCAAAACTGCCGCCGGTCATCGAGCGCATCAAGCCGGATGTCGTGATGGTGCAGGGGGATACCACCACTGCGGCCATGACCGCGCTGTGCGCGTTTAATATGAAAGTTCCGGTGGCGCATATTGAAGCCGGACTGCGCACATTCAATATGGACGCACCGTATCCGGAAGAATGCAACCGGCGGCTTGTCGGAGTGGTTGCAAAATACAATCTCTGTCCCACGACATTGGCGCTGGATTACCTGCGCCGGGAGGGTGTCCCGGAGAATACGCTCTATCTGACGGGGAATACGGCGGTGGACGCATTGCGGTTCATTCAGGAGAAGCACAACCTTGATCAGCTCGAACAGATACTGCCGGATGTAAAAACGCCGTATGTCCTCATCACCGCTCACCGGCGGGAAAGCTTCGGAGGAGGATTCCAGAATATATGCACCGCGATTCGAGAATCTGCCTTGCGGTATCCTGGAGTTCAATTTATTTATCCCGTACACCTGAATCCAAATGTCAAAGGACCGGTGCATGAAATACTGGGTTCGATCGTTAATGTGAAGTTAATCCCGCCCATTCCTTACCTCGAAATGCTGACGCTGATAAAGCACTGCGAATTTGTTCTATCCGATTCCGGTGGAATTCAGGAAGAAGCACCGTCATTCGGCAAACACTGCATCGTGATGCGTGAAGTGACGGAACGGATGGAAAGCGTCACCCTGGGAATGTCGGAACTGGTGGGAACGGATACTGCGAAAATCATCAATGCAGTTCGGCGCACCATTGAAGGAAAAAATAAATATGACACCGGCAAGAATCCTTACGGGGACGGCCATGCATCGGAAAAGATTCTGGATATTCTGCAAGATCACACATCGACTCGCTGAACGAGCATGTGAAAACAAACAATAAACGAACAACTGCATTTCTATAACGTCATGAGTCATCGCCGGGAAAATACAGTAACACTTCTTATTGATGTCTTCACCATCAATCTGGCATATCTTGCATATTACTATTTCCGTGTGCGAAGCGGGTGGATCCCCTACAGTATTGAACCGGAACTGCTTCTGCCGCTGGCCTTCGTCTGCCTGTACTGGTTATTGTGGTTTGGCATATTCGGTTTATACCGCTCCTGGTATGAACAATCCCGTATAGATGAAATACTCAATATTGTCAAAGTGACCATGCTGGGTTCGCTCGTCTTATTCTTTTTGATATTTCTTGATGATACCTCCAGCGAATCCATGTCCCACTTCCGGCTGCTCATTCTCGGATATTGGATTGTGCTCATGGTTCTTGTGATCACCGGAAGAATTGTCAGGCGTTTTGTTCAGCGTCGATTGCTTCTGGCCGGCGTCGGTTTGCGTAATACCATCATTGTTGGATGGTCGGACAAGGCCTTTGAATTGTGCGACATGGTGCTGAAATATCCGGCATTAGGATACAAAGTCATAGGATTTGTCAGGGTGGAAGCGAAGAGCACCGTTGCCCATCATAATAAAAAAAATCATTACAAAGATGTACCGGTGTTGGGATCTCTGAAGGATCTGACGGAGGTGATAAAGAAACATTCGATCAGTGAAGTGTTGATCGGTCTGGATCCTTCGGAGCGGAAACAACTCACGGATATATTGCGCAAGTGCGATTCCGTTGATGTCGGTATGAAAATCATGCCGGATTTGTACGATATTGTCAGCGGTCAGGCGCGGATCAGTTCTCTGTATGGACTGCCCTTGATGGATGTACGGCCTCAATTGATGAAGCCGTGGGAGGAAATTGCAAAACGGGCTCTCGATGTTCTTCTTTCGTTGATCGTTCTGGTTGCCGGGCTTCCGATATGGGTGTTGGTCTCTTGCTTAAGAA
>RPQN01000025.1 GCA_003819715.1 Ignavibacteriota bacterium
TGAATAATCGGATGGAAAAACCCTCTGTCATCTACAAATCTTTCGGTGAATTCATGGAGCGTCGCATGAAAAGCTGAAGGAAAGACATCGGTGATACCGAGAGGATAAATTCCGGATACGAATCCAATGGCGCTTTCATCAAACGGACGCGATGGTGACGCAGGAATAAGATTGCAGCCCAACCGGTCGGCAACAATTTCCAGCGAGCGCCGGATATCGTTGGAGAACATTTCGGCTTCACGATCCCAACGTTCCGCCAATTCTCGCCGATGAATAATACGGGCGAGAGCTGCTGCAGAACGAATGCCTCTTAATCCCCAAAAGGAATCCCAATAGTATTGGTCCACCGTTCCGAAATGCTCGGCGCTTAAGCTTGGGGGAAGAAGTCCTTTATGTGTCGTGGCAGACTCGTTGCTCTGTTTTCTTTTCTGAATAATCCACTCAGCACCGCGTTGAATATGCAGAAAGAGATGCTTGATCCAGGAACTTGAATGCGATACTGCAGCGTGCTGCTCAATCAGCCAGAGCGCTTCGCCGTTGGAATCCCATTCGCCGTCGGGCCCGCGAAAGAAACCATCCGATGTTTGTCGATCCGGAAAACCATCGATCACCTGCCGTGCACGACGATGAAATCCCAGCCGCTCTAATGCATACATCATCGGCGCCGCATCACGGAACCAAAAATGATGATAGAGAAAAGGACCGGGAGAAATAAATTCACCGTCATGCAATTGCAGCAGCGTCAGGACATTCGCATCAAAGAGTTTTTGAAGACGTTCATCGGCAAGTTCGATCACAGCACCGGTTGACCGTTCTTTATTCCACCGGGCTTGATGTCTTTCCCTTCGCTGTTCAAAGGAGACGCGCCAGGTGGACTTTGGCGTTACGTGTGAAAGATCCTTTTTTGTTCCTAATGCTACACTCATGTGAATTGAGCACTTTGCACTGGAAGCAAGTCTCACTTCAAATACGACTGCTGCGTTCGCCAGACCGTTCGGACACGACACCGAATGTTTCAGCCCTGTTCTGTCTGGTGAATTGCCGTGTGCCGCTTGTCGGCGAAGTATATTCACTGCATCCCCACGCTGACCGTTGGAACAATATACTCTCTGCGGCACCTCAGCAAATACGAGTCCAAGACATTTATCGACATATAATTGTCTGCCGAGTTTGAATTCGATATGGTGAATCGGTGCAACACCCTCTGGATTAAACGGCCGCAGAGCAAAGCACACCAATGCATCTGAAATTTGATCGGTCGTATTGGTTACGTGAACGGCTTGGAAAAGCACATCTCTTCCCTGGTTCGTGGTATCGACGAATGCTTCAATCTCCAATAAAATACCGTGAGCATCAAATCGAGTGGTTATTCTCGGTGCTTTCGTATCGTTTTCCTGACATATCGGAATGGAAAGCGAAGGCAGGAATATCCTCCGGTCTGTCACAAGCCAAACATCGATCGACCATTCACGCGGCAGCGGTGTGAGTAATCCGCAAGGATCGACAATAGCTTCATATTCTCCATTCGGACTGCCGAGCATTGTCCAATTTCGATGCGTCATGTTCAGAAGCAATGGATTTTGTGATCTCGCGACAAAGCTTGTGCTTTTGGGATCAAGTTGTCGATGCACCCAATAGGGATACACCCAGTCCCGCTTCATCTGCAGGATTGCGTAGTTCAGCAATCCCCGCGTTACCATCGGAGCACTCAACTGAATCAATTCAGTTGGAAACCCGCTGCCGTTGATATCACTCAATTGACCGGCAATCTGCAGCTGCCGGATTGCAGCAGCAGGTACACCAAGCCGCTTCAGTGTTTGTTCAAAAACAAAGGATGATACATTCATAACGATTTGTTCTCTTGTCTTTTAATATACGCTCGCATCTTAACCGATACAAGATAGGTGAACAGTCTTAACAAATTGGTAATGAATCGGTTATTGTTCAGCAAGAACCATTTTGTATCCTTATCAATATCTTCTTGAGGAAATGATTACCATGGAATTAGCACAAGCGGTACAATTGCTCTTCACTGCGTTCTTCGCAGTGATCGTTCTTTTTTCGAATCCCCCCAAAGAGAACCATATCGCCATGGGAGATTGTTATTATCAGGCATTCGATAATAAAGCAGCTCAACGGGAGTACGAGCAGGCGTACAATGAATCTCCAGCGAGTTATACTGCATTGCTTCGTATGGTTCGAACTCACAACGACAATGGAAGAATCCATCTGCATAAAGACTCAGATTCTGAACAGGCATATAAGAAAGCATTCGGTTTTGCAGACTCTCTGACACACCATTATCCCGACAGCGCAGCAGCACATTTTTGGTATGCACTGTCAAAAGGAAGCCTTCTTCCGTTTGTCGGCCTTCAAGAAAAAATAGCTTTGGGGAAGGATATAAAATTGCACATACAAAAATCATTGGAATGCGATTCAACATTTACCTATGCCTATGTCGTTCGCGCGATTTTCAAACGTGAAGGGACAAAACTCAACTGGCTGGAAAAAGGAATTGTGCGTGCGGTATTCGGTGAGAATCTCTCTGGTTTCCTGGAAGCATCGGAACAATATTTGAAGACCGCTTTACGGTACGACTCGTCCAATTCATTCGCATACGATGAACTGTTTTGGACCTATACAGCGATGGGAAATAAATCCCTGGCGATATCTTCACTCCAAGAAGTGATACGGCGAGCTCCAAAGAATCTCCGGGAAAAGCAGCAGCAAGACGAAGCACGTGAACATTTTACAGAATTGTCAATGCCGATTCAAATCCATTGATACGAGTTCTCTGTTATGACGATGCTTCTGCTTGAAGATTCATCTGGAATCGCACCGCCATTTGACAAACATTCTCTAATGCAACAATCACGATAGCACTATAATATTTTGTCGAATAAGAGATATCAGATGGCGTTTGCTGGAAATCGAGAAGACGCATAAGACGGCGCTCAATTGCAAGTGCATAGTAATTATTCCGGTCATATGCGAGAATCGTACGAACCCTTGATAAAGCAACTTCCAGATTGTGATGGTGAAGGTGCTCCTCAACAGACTGAAAGAGAGAAATAAGATCAGGAAAAGAAAATTGATTGTTCATCAACATCGTCCTTCATCATATTATTGATGCTTCCAGTATTTCACTATGATGAACTTATTTATTTCCTGAACGATGCGCAAGAAATAATTCGTTATCCTCCTGTAAAACTATTGTAAACGAAAAGTACATGGCCACTGCAGGAAAATCTATACTTATTGTTGATCCGGAAACAGAAATATCTTCGATGCTGTTCAGCGTTCTTTCGCAGGATGGATATTGTGTGACATCCGCCTCCTCCGGCACGGAAGCGTTGAACCACCTGCAGTATTTGCCCGATCTCATCATCCTTGATCCACAACTACCGGATATGAATGGATTGGACATTTTTCATGTTATCAAACAAAAACCCGAATTACACAATGTTCCTGTATTCATTCTGAGTTCAAAGGAAACAGAGATAGATGAAATTATTAGCCTTGAAATCGGCGCTGATGATTATATCACGAAACCTCTGCAGGTACCACGGTTGAAAGCCCGGATACACGCCCTTTTTAGACGGCAGGATCAACAGATCACCACTCAGGAAAATGAGACTGATATGATTACGATCGACGATCTTTCGATCCTGATTCCGCAATTTACAGTAGTCTGTGGAGAGGAATATATCGGATTTTCTAAAAAGGAATTTGAGATTCTCGTACTCATCGCAAAGAACCATGGACGGGTAGTGACGCGTCAGACGTTATTTCATACGATCTGGGGTCATGATGACAACTCAGCCAACCGAACAATAGATGTACATATTGGCCGCATACGAAAGAAACTAAAAAGCTATGCACATTACATCGAGACAGTGCCCGGTATCGGGTACCGGCTTCGCCAATAGATTTTCCAACATCATTCTCTCTCGTCTCTGTTCAAAATCGTAATCCTTTCATAATACCCGTCTAAAATCTCCATGACATATTTCACCATATGTAATACTAAGGTATCACTGCGCATAGGTTTCAAGGAAAGGACATGAAACATACAACTAATCGGTTAGTCACATCTGAATCGAGAGTCGTGTTCTCTCTCCTGTCGTTCTCATAAATGACAGAACTACCATTAAAAGTCAGTGTGCTTCATTAACTCTATCCGGTCGCTATGCCAACCCAAACAAACAGCGATGGAGCATGTGGTGTGCTAACTTTCCGCGAGAAATGTATCTGTTTTCTCTCCGGAATGCAATACCTCAGCGGGGTCTGAGAAATCAGAATTGAGAAATCAGAAAGCAGAATTCAGAAATCAGGAATCAGAATTCAGGGATCAGAATTCGGGCTTGATGAATCAAGCCCCTATTAGTTCGGCCTGACCTGCGGCGGTGGCGGTACTGGAGAGAGAATAAGGATACATTGCGTTATATCATCCGAACCGAGATAAATATTCCCGCGGAGGTCGACGGCAATTCCCACGGGACGTCCCCAAATGGAACCCGCCGGAGATGTCGGCGTCGGCTGGAATCCTGTAATAAGGTCCGCAACATATTGGATGGTGGTGTCGGTATTGTTTCTAAATTTCATGTAAATCACTTTGTACCCCGTCGGCACCGTGCGGTTCCATGAACCGCGCAGGACCACTAATGCCCCGTTGCGCAGCGTCAATGGGAGTGAGGGATTGGATCCGGTAAACTCAATTGCCATCGGCGCTGAATGAGCCGGTATAAGCGCAACTGGAGGCACCATCGACCGTACGCGTGCGCTGTCCTCTTCGGTGATGGGGAGCAGTTCCTGATATTCTTTGTGTGCATTAAAATCGAAGTATATACCGTTTCCGTACGCAAGCGGATGCCCGTAAAATCCTCCGTCACGGACAATATCGATCCATTCGGGGGGAATTTTGTCGCCCTGCCAATCACTTCCGTTATTGTCCGCCCACAGCCGTCCGTTATGCATCGCCATGCCGACGGCATTCCGTATGCCCGTTGCAAACGTCCTGCGGCCGGTTCCATCATCATTATATTCTTCGATGATCGAGCGGTGATCCTCCCGGCAGACGTTGCAGGAGGACCCGATCGAGAGATACATTTTCTTTTTATCCGGATCGAACACCATTGTCCGCGTATCATGGCCGCCCCCCGGCTGCCTGGCGCCCTGGGCAATATGATCTATAAAGACCTCTTTGGTTTCGTAAATGCCGTCGTGGTTCTTATCGGTGCATTTTATAATCCGCCGTTCTTCCGTCACATACAACGCGCCATTATAGAATTTGAGATCATGCGGTGAGTGAAATCCCGAAACGGCGACAATGGCCTTATCGGCAACACCGTCGTGGTCTTTATCGGGCAGGGCAATAATTTCTCCGCTCCTCTTGTTCGCAACATAGAGCACGCTGTCCGGGCCCCATGAAAAAAACCGCGGCTTGCTCAACCGTCCGGTGTAAAATACTTTCACTGTATATTGTACGGGAATATTCAAGAGACGGCCTTCCGGGAATTTCCCTTTGAATTTTTTGGGTACCTCGACCGTATCAGAAATAAGATTCAATATTTTGAGATGACTTAATTTTGCGCCGGGCGGCAGCTCCTGTGCAGGACAGAATAAAAAGGCCAGCGTTACACACAACACGAAATACATCTTCATAGCTTCTCTCCGCATTTCTTCTATTGTCTGGATATAAGTAAAAACCCTGGAAATGAAAACAAAAAAAGAAGTTTGTAAATTCCCCGCGATGCTCAGCCCTACGGAGAAGTGAACAGGATTTCTTCCTCACTCTTCTTTCCATCTTTTGCCGCATTCATACTGCGTTTTCCCGGTTCACTCATTTGTCATCGAGACATGGCTGACTACGAGAAATTGAAATAACCTGTCAAAGGTTTACCAAGTATATGAAAATATGAAGGATTTATCTATACTGCTGTCAGGACAATGACGGTCGTGTCGTCAAGAGGCTGCGTTGTTTGTGTAAATTGGTGCAGTGTCTCCCTGAGTGATGCGATGACCTGAGATGTCGGCAGCGCTGCAGAATTGTGCAAAAACTGTTCGAGCCGTTCTTCACCAAACTGTTCTTCGTTTTTATTAAAAGATTCTACAACACCGTCCGTATATAGAACAACCCGATCTCCCTGTTGCAGGATAACAGAGTTCTGGAGGAATTCCGTCTGTTCAATCAATCCGATCGCCGCGCCTGTCGGGATCAGCCATTCGATCGAGCCATCGGCATGCCGCAGCAGCGGAGGATTATGGCCGGCATTGCAATACGTCAGGGTGCGTGTTGCTTCATCGATCTGTGCCAGAAAAAAAGTGACAAATTTTGTCAGCCGGATGTTGTGACAGAATATATGGTTCAGCCGTTCAAGAACATCCGCAGGCTTTAATTTCTCCGGTGCAATGATCCGCAGCGATGCCTGGAGATTCGACATTAACAGACTTGCCGGCATCCCTTTTCCCATGACATCGGCTATGGCAAGCGCATGAGTGCCGTCCTGGAACCTGAGAAAATCGAAATAATCCCCTCCGACAATTCTCGCCGGCTGGCTGAACGCCGCAATTTCAAATCTCTTTATTTCCGGCAGGGTATTCGGGAGAAGCGCCCGCTGTACTTTTTGTGAAAGCTCCAGATCGTATTCAAGTTTTGTCCGTTCTTCTCCTGATAAATGCTCCAGGCAGACGCAGGCGGAATAATCCATTTCCAGACGCGCCGCTTCGACCGATTCATGACACACTTCACACTGCCCCAAGGTATTCTCATCAGCTTTTTTGAGAAGGTGATCCAGGTGGTTGAGTTCCTCCTCGACCGCTTTTTTATCATTCGGGCCAATCCGGGTAGTCAGCGTAAAAGGATCTGTCTTATTGACAAACTCGAGGATAAACTGTTTACGCTGAAGGATATTTTCCTTGAGCAGGGGGACAAGTTCTTTTTCCATAGCACATGCTCCGGCGATTTCTCTGATATTACGAAAAATATAGAGTGAAAGTTCCAGACCGTCATTTAAAGATACGATATCAGCACATGGGCTTCCATCTCTCCAATATCCGCCATCCCATCCCATTCCAATCTTAACAATTTGATAACCAAACGATTAACTTCCGGCAATGTTCATTTTCGATATTTGTATCGTGCAATTGAGAACAATAAGGACAAAGGAGCATAACATGAAACAATGGATATCAGCCCACATTTTATCTGCCGAAGAATTGAGACTGGAAGAAAATATTCCCATCAGCAACCAGGAGTTCTTCCTCTCCTTGAGCTTGGTCGGTATCGCCCTTGCATTCTTTGGGATTATCATTCGAGTATTCGGAGCTTAATGCAGCCCCATGATAACAAACACAAATCAGAATGCCCGGCAAAGGCCATTGCTCATTCGGCATATCGTCGACCTGTTCGGCCGCGACGAAATGCAAGAAGTTGAAATTCAACGATCAACCGATGGAGAATATTTTCTCTTTCTCGGCTTAATTGCACTTGCGCTGTTCATCCTGTGCTCTCTTTAATGGATGCATCACCATCTTTATGAAATCGTTTTTCTACTGATAACAAAATAACTTAATCCATAACAATCACATATATATAAAGGAATAAATACATATGAAGAAGATGCTAGCAGTTTCTACACTTCTCATTCTTCTTGGATTAACGACTGCCGTTGGTCAAGGAAAATTCAGCGGTTACATGTTCGGGGATTACTATTATAATGTAGGGCGGGACGCAAGTATTCCGAGCTCGAACATCGCCAG
Source organism: Ignavibacteriota bacterium (assembly GCA_003819715.1). GTDB lineage: Bacteria > Bacteroidota > Ignavibacteria > UBA10030 > UBA10030 > Fen-1298. The sequence continues at coordinate 7,762 of RPQN01000025.1, forward strand.
CCCGGCTGGGACAACTGCGTATCAAGCATTCCAATTACGCCGCATTTACTTCGCGTACGATAACGATATTTCCGAGCAATTCACCACTCGCTTCCGTCTTGAAGCCGATCAGGCAGCTGCCACAAGTGCTCCAACCGCTTCGGGCGATGTTCTTCCCAGCGGCAAGGTCGGTGTATTTGTGAAAGACGCGTACTTGATGTGGAAAAATGTTTTCGGCGGCAGCAATCTGATTTTCGGCGTCCAGCCGACTCCCGCCTATGATGTTTCAGAGGGAGCGTGGGGATACCGGTCGCTTGAAAAGACGATTATGGATTTGCGCGGGACAGTTCCTTCGCGCGATCTCGGAATTTCGTTAAAAGGAAAAATTACGAGCGACGGAATGATCAATTACTGGGCAATGTTTGCTAATGGAAGCGGCAACAATGTGGAAATAGATAAATACAAACGGTACTATGCCCATATTCAATTGAAACCCGTGACGAATCTTCAGGCCACACTCTACGTCGATTACAAAGATGCAGTGGATATTCTCAATACTTACACAAAAAATACTGTCAGCAACAGCGCGGTAACAACTGCGTTGTTTCTTGGATACAGCGAGCCGTTCAGTTATAACATCGGCGTCGAAGCTTTTGTACAATCCATTTCTAATGCTCTCAAGGATACATCCGCAAAATCCTATGCGGCAAAATCCACTATGGGTTTCTCTGTGTTTGGCTCTTATAACATCCTGCCTGAGCTTGCAATTGTTGCCCGTTATGACAATTTCAACCCAAGCACGGACGACAAGGGAAAAGATCCCGTTGCAGTCACCGCCGCTGTCGCAAATGCGAATTTATCCCGCAATTATATTATTGCCGGATTTTCATGGAAAGTCGACAAGAACGTCTCAATTATGCCCAATGTTTTGTATGAGACCTACGAAACACCGAAGGGCGGAAAAGCGATAAATGCTTCTACGACTGCTCGTCTCACCGCATATTATGTTTTTCTCTAATCAATAATTATTAGAATCCCGAAGTCTGGTGATTTCGGGATTCTTAACCTAAGGAGATGAAGATGAAATTTACAAAGATATGTATGAGTCTGGCGCTTGTGGTGGTCCTTTTCGGCACTACGCTTGCACAGATGAAACTTAATGGCGCTGGTGCCACATTCCCGTACGTCATTTATTCAAAATGGTTCGACGTGTACAGCAAACAACATGGCGTGCAATTCAATTATCAATCTATTGGCAGTGGTGGCGGCATCAAGGCGGTGACAGATGGAACAGTAGACTTTGGTGCTTCCGATGCCGCGTTGTCTGATGGACAATTGAATACCATCAAAGAAAAGCAAGGATCAGATGTCCTGCATATACCAACCGTAATGGGCGCAGTGGTGGTGACGTATAACCTTCCGGGAGCAGGCAAAGACCTTCGCTTGTCTCCAGATGTACTTGCTAAAATTTTTCTCGGTCAGGTGAGAAACTGGAATGACCAATCGATCGCCCAGATCAATCCGGGAAAAACCCTGCCCAATGTACCGATTATCGTTGCGCATCGTTCGGACGGAAGCGGCACAACAAATATCTTCACGGATTATTTGAATAAGGTCAGCAAAACGTGGGCCGTGAATATTGGCAAAGGGACATCGGTCAACTGGCCGATTGGTCTTGGCGGTAAAGGGAACGAGGGGGTTGCCGGTTTGGTGAAACAATCGGAAGGCGCAATAGGATATGTCGAATTAGCCTACGCTGTCCAAAACGGATTATCGTATGCTTCCATGCAAAATAAAGAAGGGAACTTTATCGTACCAAATTTTGACGCGGTTTCGGCTGCAGCTGCAGGCGTATCGAAGAATATGCCGGAGGATTTCCGTATCTCTTTGACTGATGCACCGGGAAAAGATTCTTATCCTATCAGCGGATTTACCTGGTTGTTAATCTACAAAAACATGAAAGACAAGGGAAAAGCGCAGGAGATTGTCAGGTTTTTGAAATGGGCAATGGAGGATGGTCAATCCTACGCGAAAGATCTTTATTATGCGCCGCTGCCGAAGGATGTCGTTAAACTGTGCGAAAAGAAAATTAACACGATCGTCACGAATTAATTTCGCAGAATAGTTCCTTGGGTGGAAACACCGACTATGACTGCGCAACGGCCGGGTGGTGACAAACGGTGGATTGTTACCACCCGTTGTTCTATCAGAGATCATGAGACAAACAAACATCAATATTGGGGACAGAATATTTAAGAACATGACAATGTTCTTTGCGATTATTGTGTTCGGACTTGTATTCCTTATGGCATACGAGATGATCCGTGGATCAGAATTATCACTTCAAAAGTTCGGATGGAAATTTCTGAGCGGTACCGTGTGGGACCCGGTTGCGGATGTGTACGGGGCTCTTCCCTATATCTATGGCACATTGACTTCCTCCTTTTTGGCAATGGTATTGGCATTTCCATTAAGCATCGGGATTGCAATTTTTCTCTCCGAACTCGCACCTCCATGGATCGAACGCCCTGTTTCCTTTATGGTCGAACTGCTTGCCGCCATTCCAAGTATTGTGTACGGTCTCTGGGGAATATTCGTTCTTGTGCCGTGGCTGCGCACGTCTGTCGAGCCATTTCTTATCAAACATCTTGGCAGCCTGCCTTTTTTCAAAGGTGCGCCGTACGGATTTGGTATGCTCGCAGCAGGAATAATATTGGCCATTATGATACTCCCTATCATCTCCTCTATTTCACGGGATGTGCTCCGGGCAATTCCAAACTCGCAGCGGGAAGCTGCCCTTGCCATTGGCGCAACAAGATGGGAATCGACAAAGATCATCCTTGCTGGCGGAAAATCCGGCCTTCTCGGCGCGGCATTGCTCGGCCTCGGCCGCGCCGTCGGCGAAACGATGGCAGTCACGATGGTGATCGGCAACCGGGCTGAAATCTCCGCGTCACTTCTTGATCCGGGCCATTCCATGGCAAGTGTCATCGCAAACGAATTTGCCGAAGCAACGACAGCGCTGTATTCAAGCTCTCTTATAGAGATTGCACTCATTCTCTTTGCGGTTACGATTATTCTGAATGTTATTGCACGATTGATTGTCTGGAGTATCACCAAGAAATTTAAAACGACATGAAGAAAATAAATTATGAAAAATATCATTGGCGGAAGATAAAAAGCACAACGATGACCGCGCTTTCCATCATGAGCGTTGTCATTGCTGTTATTCCGCTGTTTCTTATTTTCTTTTATACGCTTGCACAGGGAATCAGCGCTCTGAATCTCGATTTCTTTATTCACATGCCAAAGCCCGTCGGCGAAACTGGCGGCGGTATGGCAAACGCACTAATGGGAACTGCAATTCTCATCGGGTTAGGATGCCTCTTCGGATTGCCCGTCAGCATTTTTGCCGGCATCTACCTTGCAGAGCATGGCAATAACACGTTCGGGCAAATAGTAAGATTTTTCACCGATGTTCTCAGCGGCATTCCCTCCATCGTCGTTGGTGTCGTTGCATATATTTTAGTTGTCGTTCCGATGAAACAATACTCAGCGCTTGCAGGAGGTGTCGCACTCGGTATTCTCATGATCCCTACAGCCACTCGCACCACGGAAGAAATGATCCGGCTTGTACCTCACTCGCTGCGGGAAGCTGCGCTGGCAATCGGCCTCCCGCAATGGAAAACGACCTTGAGAATTATTCTCCCGACCGCGCTGAAAGGCATAACGACCGGTGTCCTTCTTGCCATCGCCCGTGCGGCGGGCGAAACTGCACCGCTGCTGTTTACTGCGCTGGGTAACCGGTTCTGGTCAACCGATCTCGGTCATCCCATGGCATCGTTGACCGTTTTTATTTACGATTATGCTAAGGCTCCATTTGAAGACTGGAACAGGCAGGCCTGGGGCGCGGCATTTGTACTGATCGTACTTATTTTCATCGTCAACATGACGTTCCGTTTTGTCACCCGCGGGCGTTATGGTGATCATCAGAATTAAGGGAACCGTAATGATAGAGACCCTCCAAAAGTTTTCACCAGCAATTGTATCACATAAAATGGACCTCAAACTCGAAGCGAAAACCGTAAATGCCTTCTTTGGAAAAACACAGGCATTGCAAAATGTATCACTCTCGATAGAAAAGAACCATGTCGTCGCAATCATAGGTCCATCCGGCTGTGGCAAGTCGACGTTTCTTCGATGCTTGAATAGAATGCATGAAGTGGCAGGCGGAACGATGAACGGAACTATTTTGCTCGATGGCAAAGATATTCACGAGAATGACCCGGTGAATCTCAGGCGGCGGGTCGGCATGGTATTTCAAAAGGCCAATCCCTTTCCGACGATGTCGATCTTTGACAATGTCGCCGCCGGTCTTCGGTTGAACGGCATGGCACACAACGGCCATATTGCGGAGATAGTTGAACGAAGCCTTCAGCAGGCAGCACTCTGGAATGAAGTGAAGGATTCACTTTCAAAAAACGGCATGAGCATTTCCGGAGGGCAGCAGCAGCGCTTATGTATCGCCCGCGCCCTTGCCGTCAATCCGGAAGTACTTCTCATGGATGAACCTGCCAGCGCGCTCGATCCCATCCCAACAGCAAAAATTGAAGAATTGATTTATGAGTTGAAGAAGGACTATACTATCATCATTGTAACACACAACATGCAGCAGGCGGCGCGCGTGAGCGATGAGACAGCGTTCTTTTATCTGGGTGAAATCATTGAATTTGACAATACGAAGAAAATCTTCACTGCGCCGTCGATCAAGCAAACGGAAGATTACGTTACGGGAAGATTCGGATAAGGAAGAGGAATTATTATGGAACGGCATTTTCAGCATGAGCTCGAAGGCGTAAAAACAAATCTCATCAAAATGGGAAGTGCTGTTGAAGAAAACATTAACAATGCGGTCATTGCAATTCTGGAGCGGAATGAAGTCATTGCAGCAAAGGTGATCGAGAGCGACAAACGAATCGATACACTCGAAATCGAGATAGACAATGCGATCATCGATATGCTGGCACTGCAGCAGCCGGTCGCGAGCGATCTCCGATTTATTATTGCGGCACAAAAGATCAATAACGATCTCGAGCGCATCGGCGATCATGCCGTCAACCTTGCTGAATCAGCATTGACACTCCAGAAAAGCAAGAAATTGGAATCACTTTTAGAGATTCCTCAGATGGTCTCGGCAACGAAACTGATGCTGAAGTATGCCCTTGATAGTTTCATCCTCCTCGACCCAAAAATGGCGCGTATAGTGCTGGAAACGGATGACCAAATCGATGAGTGGAATCGTTCTATGACAACGAACGTCATTGAACTTTTAAAAAACGATAAACAGTTGATCGAACCAGGCCTTGCACTCATCCGTATCAGCCAAAATCTGGAACGTGTGGCAGATATGGCCACAAATATTGCAGAAGAAGTAATTTTTCATATACAAGCACTGGTCGTAAAGCATCACGCCGAAGAGATATAGGGCCGGGCTCTCCTCATTCCTTTTTTCCTCCTTTGCTTAGCCGTTATTCGGTGAATCTGCCTGATATCTGTCCACTCTATTTGTTAACAATTTCTTAACACCACTGTTACAGAATGTTTACCTATATTTGAAACATAAAATATCGAACAATATGACCATACTGTAAAGGAACATTCAAATGACTAAATCAACCAGCATTATCGTTTCAGCCGTGCTCGGGCTGCTGCTCTTCAGCGGGTGTGCGCGGAAAAGCGGTGATCAATCGAATTCCGTGCAAATTAAAGGTTCCGATACCATGGTGAACCTCGGCCAGGCTTGGGCAGAAGCGTATATGAAGCAAAATCCCGGCATGTCCATTGCCGTGACCGGAGGCGGATCCGGAACCGGTATTACCTCTCTCATTAATAATACGTGCGACATTGCAGAAGTGTCGCGTGAGATGAAGCAGAGCGAAGTCGATCTCATCGCATCTAAAGGCGCGGCCCCATTGAAACTGATCGTTGCCCTGGACGGCCTTGCGGTTGTGGTCAGCCCTGAAAATAAAATTTCTGAACTGACGATAGACCAGCTCGCCGATATATTCACCGGAAAAATCAAGAACTGGAAAGAACTCGGCGGGCGGGATGCAAAGATTGTCCTCCTCTCAAGGGAAGTAAATTCCGGGACCCATGTGTATTTTAAAGAACACGTCCTCCGCCATGGCAAATCCGACGGCAAGGAAGAATTTGCAGCAGAAGCGCTGCTCCTCTCAAGTTCACAGGCCATTGCCGACGAGGTATCGCAGAACCAGGATGCCATCGGCTATTACGGAATGGGGTATATCACCTCGAAAGAAAAAGCGCTGAAGGTTGCGAAGGATAAAAATTCTCCTTTTGAAGCTCCGACGATGGAGAACGTTATCAGCGGCGCCTATCCCATCTCGCGGCCGTTGCTGATGTATACCAAAGGCGATCCAAAGGGATTGGCAAAAGCATTTATCGATTTTGTGCTTTCTTCTGCAGGCCAGGAAGTGGTGAAGAAGCTGGATTTTGTGCCGGTGCAACCCCTGAAACAAAGTAAGTAACGCCGAAATGCACCTGCGAAAAGTAAAAGAGTTCATCATCGAACGGATGATTTTCCTCAGCGGCATCATGTCGATTATCATCGTCGCGTTGATTTTCATTTTTTTGCTCAAGGAAGGGCTGTCTATTTTCTGGAGGGTTCCGATTTCTGATTTTTTATTCGCGCGCAATTGGTACCCGATATCCGATCCCCCGCAATTCGGCATCCTGCCTCTCATCCTCGGATCGATTTTAGTCACGGCCGGGGCGGGAGTGATTTCCATTCCCATTGGAATCGCCAGCGCGCTTTTTATCGCAGAGATTGCCCCGCGTAAAACCAAGGAGGTTCTGAAAGCGGGCATCGAACTTCTTGCCGCAATTCCCTCCGTCGTGATCGGGTTTATCGGAATGGTGACGCTCGGCCCGTTTATAAAAGATCTCTTTCATCTATCAACCGGGCTCACAGCGCTTTCCGGGTCTATTACGCTCGCATTCATGGCGATGCCCACCATTGTGTCCATCGCCGAAGATGCCATTACAGCGGTCCCCCGCCAGTACCGTGACGCTGCCATCGCCATGGGTGCAACAAAATGGCAGACCACGTGGCGCATTGTCGCCCATGCGGCGCGCCCCGGAATGGTTGCAGCCGTGATGCTCGGTATCGGCCGCGTGATCGGCGAGACGATGGCCGTCATGATGGTCACAGGGAATGCCGCATTAATACCGCATAGCATTCTTCAACCGGTGCGCACGTTAACGGCAACGGTTGCCGCGGAAATGGGCGAGACCGTGCAGGGCGGCGAGCATTATGCAGCGCTGTTCGCGATCGGTATTGTGTTATTCATTATTACATTCCTTATAAACGGCGTTGCCGATATTTATCTTCATAAAACAAAGAAATAAGATTTCCGGAATGATGAGATGAACGTTCAGGTTGAACAAAAGATTGCATTCAGTATCCTCTTTCTCTGCACGCTGCTGGTGGTCGTGCCGGTACTGATCATTCTCGTCATCATCTTCGTGAAAGGTGCGGGCGCTCTCAATCTGGGGTTTTTATTTGAGATGCCCACGAATGGGATGACCGAAGGCGGAATTTTCCCGGCAATTTTAGGCACGTTGTACCTTGTCCTCGGAGCGCTCTTTTTTGCCGTGCCGCTCGGCGTCCTCTCTGCAATTTATCTCGTGGAGTACTCGCAGGAAACAGTGCTCAGCCGGATCGTGAAACTGGCCATTGTGAATCTTGCCGGAGTCCCATCGGTCGTGTACGGACTTTTCGGTCTGGGCATTTTTGTACTATTTTTAGGATTCGGCGCCTCTATCCTCTCCGGTTCGCTGACGCTGGGTATTATGATCCTGCCGGTGATTATCACTTCATCCCGCGAAGCCCTGGAAAGTGTCCCGCAATCCTTCCGCATTGTCAGTTTATCACTCGGGGCGAGCAAATGGCAGACCATCCGGCATTCTGTCCTCCCACATGCGCTTCCCGGAATTCTTACAGGAACCATTCTCGGTATTGGAAGGGCTGCAGGGGAAACCGCTCCGATTCTCTTCACCGTTGCCGCTTTTTATCTTCCAAAATTGCCGCAGTCCATGTTCGATCAGACGATGGCGCTTCCGTACCATTTGTACGTTATTTCCACGCAAGTCCCGGGCATACCGGAAACCATCCGTTACGGGACAGCCCTGGTGCTGCTGCTCCTGGTGCTGATCATGAATCTTGCCGCAATCATCCTCCGGTATCAATTTCGCAGGAGGAAAAAATGGTAGGGGCAAAAGCACCAAAATTTTCCATTCAGGATTTCACAATCCATTTCGGGAATGTTGCGGCGCTTAAAAATCTTACTCTCGATATATTCTGCAACGAGATTTTTACGATCATCGGCCCTGCAAATTCCGGAAAATCATCGCTCCTCCAATCGCTGAACCGTCTCAATGATCTCAATGCAGCTTACCGGAAAAGCGGGAAGATACTCCTGGATGGGACCAATATCGACGAACTGGAGGTGGAATCACTCCGGAAACGCGTCAGCATTGTCTTTGCACTGCCATTCCCCCTCCCCCTGTCGATATTTGACAATATCGCGTACGGGCCGCGTATGCACGGGATAAAAAATAAAGCGAAGCTTGCAGGAATTGTCGAGAATAGTCTGCGCGAATCCTATCTCTGGGATGAAGTGAAAGACCGTCTGCACATTCCGGCCATGAATCTTTCGGGCGGCCAGCAGCAGCGCCTCTGCATCGCCCGGATTCTTGCCGTCGAGCCAGAAGTGATCATGTTCGATGAACCGACCTCCGGTCTCGATCCGATATCAACCGCGCGCGTCGAGGAAACCCTGCGCGTGCTGAAAGAACGGTATACCATTATCCTCGTGACCAACAATGTCGCACAGGCAGCGCGTGTAGGCGACCGGACGGCGTTTGTTCTCATGGGAGAACTCGTCGAACTCAACGAGACCAAACGGCTGTTCACCACCGCTGTAGACAAACGGACGGATGACTACATCACGGGAAAATTCGGATAATCATGAAAAAGTTGATCATTGAAACACGGCATCTCGATTTATTCTACGGCAGTTTTCAGGCGCTGACCGATATCAACCTCGGCATCGAAGAGAAAAATATTACAGCGCTCATCGGCCCTTCCGGATGCGGAAAATCAACTCTCGTGCGGGTCTTCAACAGAATGAACGATACGATCGAGGGCGTTCATACGAACGGCGAGGTGGAAGTCCTGGGTGAAAATATTTTCGGACCGGAAGCAGACCTCATCGCGCTCCGCCAGAAAGTCGGCATGGTGTTTCAGCGGCCCAATCCGTTTCCCTTGTCCGTCTACGAGAATATCACGTTCGGACTTGAAATCCATCACTCAAGGTCCAAAAAAGAATTTGGAGAGATGGTGGAACAATCGTTAACAGACGTCATGCTCTGGAACGATCTGAAAGACCGCCTGGACCGCTCTGCGCTCCGGCTCTCCCTCGAGCAGCAGCAGCGGCTGTGCATCGCCCGCGTGCTGGCGATGAAACCGCAGATTATTCTCATGGATGAACCCTGTTCAGCGCTCGATCCGATTGCCACACTGCGGATTGAAGAGCTGATGCAGGAATTAAAGAGGAATTATTCGATTGTCATTGTGACACACAATATGCAGCAGGCGGCCCGGGCAAGCGACTATACGGCGTTTATGTATTTGGGCAATCTTATCGAATTCGGCAATACCAAAAGCATCTTTACGAAGCCCGTACAAAAGAAAACAGAAGAATACATCACTGGAAGATTTGGTTGACAGGAGGAGAACAACAATGGAACTGACCAAACATATTGCATTGGTCGCCCATGATAACTGCAAAAAGGACCTGGTCGAATGGGTGGAATGGAACTGGAAAATACTGTTAAACCATAAACTTATCTGCACCGGAACCACCGGCCGGCTCGTAGAGGAAACCATCCTCAAAAGCCTCGAAAAAGATCATTCCATGAAGTACGACATTATGAAGCTCAAATCCGGACCGTTCGGCGGCGATCAGCAGCTCGGCGCTCTGATTTCGGACGGGCAAATTGATGTCCTGATATTCTTCTGGGATCCCATGCAGCCGCACCCCCATGATGTGGACGTCAAAGCACTGCTCAGAATTTCGGTGCTTTATAACATCCCGACCGCATGCAACAGATCTACGGCAGATTTTCTTATATCGTCGCATCTCCTGAACGATCCGTACATACAGAAGCTCACAGATTATACGGAATATCTGGAACGCTCGTTGCCGTCATGAGGAAAGCAAACAAACGATTTTCTTAATTAAAGATTTGATGATCATGGACTGGAGACAGCATTATGGAACGCCACTTTCAAAAAGAACTGGAAAGCCTTAAAACAGCACTCATTAAAATGGGAAGTGTCGTCGAGGAAAATATCGCCTCCGCGATCCGCACCGTCCTGGAAAAGAGCAACGGCCTTGCACAGAAGGTGATCGAAACAGATCAGCGCATTGATGCTCTGGAAATTGAAATCGATAACGCGGTGATCGATTTGCTTGCATTGCAGCAGCCGGTGGCAAGCGATTTGCGGTTTATTATTGCAGCACAAAAGATCAATAACGATCTTGAACGGATCGGCGACCATGCAGTCAATATCGCGGAAGCCGCTGAAATATTACATTCGTTTCCCCAGTTTGAGATCCTGGAGGAAATTCCGAAGATGGCGGGTATCACGAAGTCGATGCTGAAAGATGCGCTGGACAGCTTCATCCTGCTTGATCCGGTCAAAGCAAGGATGGTCATTACAACGGACGACCAGATCGACGACTTAAACCGGCTGGTTGCAAGAAAGATTATAGGATGGGTGAAAACCAATACCCAGTCGATTGAATGCGGATTGGAGATGAGCAGAGTGAGCCGTGAATTGGAGCGGGTTGCGGATCTCGCCACCAATATCGCAGAAGAAGTAATTTTCCATACACAGGCGCGCGTCGTCAAGCATCATGCGGATGAGAAAGAACAGCCGGCATCATAACTTCCCGAATGACGTGATGCCCGGCAGGTCCGCCCGGAGTCTTTTTTCCCTTTTCCTTACGACACTCCGCCGTCAATTTTCTTAGGAACAAAATTCGGATACAATTTTTTCAGGCAATCAGGGCAGACTCCGTGGCTGAACTTGGCCTGCGAATGCGCCTGGATGTATCCTTCAAGCTGCGTCCAATATCCTTTATCGTCGCGTATCTTTTTACAGCTTGAACAAATCGGGACGAGCCCGCTCAGGACTTTGATATCTGCAATGGCCTGCTGGAGCTCGGTGATCAGCCGTTCGCGTTCGACTTCAGCCCGTTTGTGTTCGGTGATGTCGCGTGCAATTCCGACGATCCCCACGACATTGCCGTTGTTGTCTATCAGCGGGACTCTCGACGTCAGATGCCAGCGCTGTTCCCCCGTATCCCGATGCACCGCAAGTTCTTCCTTGTCGAGCATTTCCTTTTTGTTTTGGATGACCTGTTTTTCATCATCCGTATAATGCTGCGCTAATTCCGGCGGGTTAAAATCGAATGTGTTTTTGCCGATAATACCGTTGGGATCTGTCAATCCCATCGACCTCAAGTGCGATAGATTATCGAGAAGGTACCGGCCTTCCACATCCTTGAAGAATATCTTGTCGGGCAGGTTATCGATGAGTGTCCGGAGAAGATTGCGTTCGTTCTGGAGGGCTTCTTCTATAAACTTGCGCTCAGTAATGTCGCGGCTAATACAAACCAGACCAATGGTTTGACCTTTTTCATCTCGTAAAGGAAGCTTTGAAGTGGATAGCCAACGTTTCTGGCCCTCCTCATCAATCACATATTCTTCTCTGTTAATCACCTGCTGTCCGGTTTGTATCACTGTTCGGTCGTCGGCAATAAATCCTTCCGCTAATTCTTTCGAAAATAATTCAAAGTCGTCTTTGCCTAAGGCTTCCGCTTCTGATTGTAAACCCATGAAATGCACATCGGCTAAATTCGCAATAACTTTACGGTAATGTACATCTTTTATAGATACCGCATCAGGCAAATTGTCAATGAGTGTCCGTAGAATTGTCCGCTCGCGCTGGAGTGCTTCCTGAGAACGTTTCTGATCTGTGATATCGTGTAAAGCTCCTACAATACCAACGATCGCGCCATGTTCGTCGCGCAAAGGGATCTTGAATGAAAGGACATTTACCTTGTTTCCCTGTTTATCGAAATACGATCCTTCTCGTCCAAGGATGGGTATACCAGACTGCAGAACTGATTGGTCTTCTGCAAAAAATGTTGCTGCGGTATCTGCCGAGAAAAAAACATCATCCGTTTTTCCGATAACCTCCGCCTCCGACTGTGCTCCCATACTGCGAACATCAGCAGGATTTGAAATGATTTTTTTGCTTTCAAGATCTTTAACAAATACTGCATCCGGCAGGTTGTCTATAAGCGTTCTGAGTAGATTGCGTTCGTTCTGAAGGGCTTCTTCTGCCAGCTTTCGGCCGGTAATATCGTGCCCGATTCCGATCAAACCGATAATCTGATTGTGTTCATCCCGCAGCGGTATTTTTGTGGTCACTAAAAAATGTTTCCGCCCTTTGCCGTCGATCACGTATTCTTCCCTGTTGATTACCGGCTGGCCGGTTTCAATGACCGTCCGGTCATCAGCGATAAAACCTTCGGCCATTTCTTTCGGGAACAGCTCATAATCATCTTTCCCCAGGACATCCGCTTCCGAGGCGCGGCCAATATTATTCACATCGGTACGGTTGGAGATTGTTTTCCGAAATTTCAAATCTTTCGCATAGATTGCATCGGGCACGTTATCGATCACGGTTCGGAGCAGGTTTCGCTCTTTCATCAGGGCTGCCTCCATCCTCTTTTGCAACGCCAGATCTCTTGCCTGCATCCACCATTGATAAATCCAGTAAATAATTCCGGCAACGACGATCGCTCCCAGTAATTGAAACCAGAGGGTTTGCCAATAGGGGGGCGTAATAATAATTGTAAGAGAGACGCCTTCTTCGTTCCACACGCCGTCGTTATTACTTGCTTTAACCCGAAAAGTGTATCTGCCGGCGTCCAGGTTCGTATATGTCGCTATTCGGTTTTCAGCATCGGCACTGCGCCATTGATTGTCGAATCCTTCCATCGTATAAGCATATCTGTTTTTTTCAGGATTTGTAAAATCCAATGCGGAGAACTCGAATGAAATAAAGTTTTCTTTATAGGGAAGTGTCAATAATTTAGATTCTGTGATCGATTCGTCCAGGACAATATTTCCATTTATTTTTTGTCCAACAGCTACCGAACCGTTATAAATTTTAAAATCTGTTAATACTACGCGAGGCGGAACAGTATTGGTTGATAAACTTCTGGGACTGAATACAATAAAACCATTCGATTCCCCAAATAATAATCTGCCATCTTTCGATCTACAACTGGCATTTGAGAAATCATTGGCAATATTGAAGATATGAAAGACCCTTTTTTGGGGATCAAATTTTGAAATTCCTTTTTCCGAGCTTACCCAGATGTTATTATCATTATCCTCTAATATTCTTCTAATAGTATTGTCCGGCAGTCCATCTTTTTCAGTAATATTAACAAATTCATTTGTTTTTGTATTCAGCCTATTCAACCCTCCGCTATTAGCGCCAAACCACATATTCCTCTCATGATCTTCATAAATACAGGACATGCTATTTGTACTGATGCTGTTTATGAGATTGTTATGTCTATAATGATTGAAATGAAGTTTCGGTGAGGATAGGTTGAAATCGTATTTGTATAATTCTATCATTTCCAGACCGCCAGAAGTGGCAATCCACAAACAATGACGGCTGTCTTCAAATAAATCGGTCGTATAGACGCCAACAAAACTACCAGGATCGTTTGGGTTGTTTTTATAAGAATAAAACCGGTTTGTTTTCCTATCAAATAAATTCAACGTTCCTTCCAGTGTGCCAATCCAGAGATTATGTTTGCTGTCTTCCAATAAAGCCCATACATTATTGTGACTCAGCGAGTAATTGTCGCCCGGGACATTCATATATCGTATAAATTTATCTTCTTTTCTTTTATAACAATTGAGACCTTTCGTATAGGTGCCGATCCAGATATTACCTTCAAAATCTTCTGCGAGGCTTACGACTACATTGCCGCTAATAGAGTTTGGATTAGAAGGATCGTGAAGGAAATGCCTGAAATTCTTTGTCCTATTATTCCAAAAGTTTAACCCGCCGCCATCAGTCCCAATCCAAAAATTTCCCTCTTTATCTTCGAGAATGGATGTCACCGATTTATTGCTCAAACTATTTTTGTCAAATGGGTTAGGTGTAATGTGCCTGAAATTCGTGTTAGCCGCTTCAAACTTGTTCAAACCCATATTAAAAGTACAGATCCAGATAATACCCGATCTATCTTCAAAAGTTAAATTGACAGCATTGCTGCTGAGCGAATTCGGATTTGTTGTTTCGTTTTTACAATAATCAAATAAACCGGTTTTATTATCATAGAATGAAATCCCGCCTCCATCGGTACTGATCCATAACATTCCATCTTTTGCCTGGCGGATGTGTGTTACAATATTAGCGGATAAAGAATTTTTACCTGATCTATATAAATATTGTTTAAAAATATTGCGTTCTTTATCCCACGAGATCAAACCTGCACCAGAAGAACCGAGCCAATATAAACCGGCGGAATCTTCTAATTGCAATGTTACAATATCGGTCTGTTTTTCTATGCCTGGAATATTTATTGGATAATGGTCAAAGTTGTCGGTTTGCGGATTATATCGGTCAATAATTTTATTACCGGCATTTATCCAGATATTGGATTTTCTATCTTCATAAATGCAACTAATAGAATTTGCGCCGACGCTCTTCGGCTTATTATTGTCGTGTGTATATTGTTTAAAATGCGGTTTTATCTTACTGAAATCGGTTGAGTCATTGACGGGTAAATTCCAAACGCCCTTGTTATTTGTTCCTATCCATAAGATTCCTTTTGAATCCACAAGTAATCTTGTAAAATAAGTTCCTGTTGATGTGTCATTAGAGGAAATACGTACGAACCTGTCTTTCGCTTCATCATACATACTGAGCCCGGTGTGACAAATGATCCAAATCCTGCCATTATTATCTTCAGCAAGCCTCATGATTCCATCTGAAAAAAGTGTGGACGAATCATTTTCAACAGACTTATATACTTTAAATTTATAACCATCGTACCGATGTAGCCCATTCCAGGTTCCAATCCATAAAAATCCGCGTTTATCCTGTATAATTGCATTGACAAAGACATTAGAAAGGCCTTGGTTTTTAGAAAATTCCCTGAATACCATATTTCTGTTTTGCCCAATCGCATAATTCCCTGCGATGGCAAGAGTAAAAAATATGGTTAAGAAATTAAATTTTTGAAAATATTTCATATTCATATTGTTCAGTTTTCCGACCCGCTTACGTAAGAATGGCAATAGACAGCAACCGTTTCTATTTATCCTCTACGGATGGACCTCTCTCATTTACACAGGATATTACGAACAGTGACACTACATCACATTTACTGTAAGAACAATAAGATCAGGATTTGATGGATATTCAGAATAAAACGGATCATACAATACCCCTCTTCAACAGTCACAGCAATAATACATATCATAAACAATGCCACCCGGTAAAAAAACGGCGGTTTGTTCGTGGAGACGGATATGGGCAAAAACGGTGAATATTAGCTTTTGCGAGCGCTGCAAAGCTTGCCTCTATATTCTTTTTCAGGGAACTGTTGAGCGGCGTCCGTTACAAAAGGAACTTTGGAGAAATTACAGAGTGTTCACCGATAAGCAGATATTTCGTCCAATACTTCTTCATATTCCAGACAACAACTATAAACCACAGATATTTGTATTAAGGTACTCTATATCATTATCAAAATCAAAGTAAGCAGGATAACCGTGCAAGGGTAGCTCAAAAATAAGCCATGCGAACCCTTAATAATTGCTTTCGACAAGCAAATAAAATATGTATTTTAGTTAGTAAAGAACCTCATAATTGCACTTAAATGACACACTGGTACTTACGTGTAAGATTGAATTTCTATTTATGCCCTATCAACTCATAACGGATTTGGTACCATCCGGCGACCAGCCGGAGGCAATCCGCCAGCTTCTCGAAGGAATCGAACGCGGCGACAGGCATCAGACGCTGCTCGGCGTTACGGGCAGCGGTAAAACTTTCACCATTTCCAACGTCATAACCCACATAAACAAACCTGTGCTGGTTATGTCTCATAATAAGACACTGGCCGCACAGCTCTATGCCGAATTCAAGAATTATTTTCCCAAAAACCGGGTGGAGTTTTTCATCAGTTACTACGATTATTATCAACCGGAAGCATACGTTCCAACGACCGACACCTATATCGCCAAAGACTCGTCCGTGAACGATGAAATCGACCGCTTACGGCTTCGGGCAACCAGCGCATTACTCAGCGGAGATTCAAACGTAATCGTTGTTGCATCGGTCAGCTGTATCTACGGTATTGGTGCGCCGGACCAATGGATCAGTCAGACCCTGATGATAAAAAAAGGCGACCGGATCGGCCGGCAGGGCCTGCTCAAGCGGCTTATCGATCTCTTATATACGAGGAATGATTATGAATTTGCCCGCGGGACATTCCGCGTACGCGGTGATGTTGTCGAAGTGATCCCCAGTTATGAAAACGAGGAAGCGATCCGCATTGAATTCTTTGGCGATGAAATTGAGCGGCTATCCTATATCAACAAAGTCGACGGACGGGTCCTTGGAGAAGCGGACTATGAGATGATCTTTCCAGCAAAACAATTTATTACTTCACGCGAGACCATCGAGCGCGCCATGAACGGCATCTATGATGAATTGCGCGAACGGACCACAGAACTGCGTTCGCTCGGCAAGCTTGTGGAGGCGCAGCGTATTGAACAGCGGACACGATTTGACATGGAAATGCTTCGTGAAGTCGGCTATTGTTCCGGAATTGAAAATTATTCGCGGCATTTCGCGGGCAGGCCTCCTGGATCCCGTCCCTCATGCCTCCTCGATTACTTTCCAAAAGACTTTCTGACCATCATTGACGAATCGCATGTGACCGTATCGCAGATAGGTGCGATGTATGCCGGCGACCGTTCACGTAAAACAACGCTCGTGGAATACGGATTCCGGCTTCCGTCGGCACTCGATAACCGCCCGTTAAAATTTGACGAGTGGGAGGCGATGGAAAAACAAATTATCTATGTGAGCGCTACTCCAGGAGCCTACGAATTGGAGAAGTGCCGTGGTGTGGTCGTGGAACAGGTGATTCGCCCGACGGGGCTCATCGATCCGGAAGTAGAAGTCCGGCCGAGCAAACATCAGATTGACGACCTGATCGGGGAAATCCGGGCGCGCACAGCAAAGAAAGAGCGGACGCTCGTGACAACACTGACCAAACGCATGGCGGAAGACCTGACCGAATATCTCTCGAATATCAACATCAAGGTTCGGTACGTCCATTCTGAAGTCGATGCGCTGGAACGGGTGGAAACACTGCGGGATTTACGCCTGGGAGAATTCGATGTTCTGGTGGGGGTGAACCTGCTCCGCGAAGGCCTTGATTTGCCGGAAGTGTCGCTCGTTGCAATCATCGATGCGGACAAGGAGGGGTTCCTGCGTTCGGAACGTTCACTCATCCAGACCGCAGGCCGTACTGCCCGCAACGCGAATGGGAAAGTAATCTTGTACGCGGATAAAATGACCGGATCGATGGAACGGATGATGAACGAAACGAGCCGCCGCCGGAAAAAACAAATCGCATACAATACGGCGCATGGGATTACACCGACGACGATCTACAAAACAACAGAAGAAATTCTTGCCGCAACGTCTATCGCGGATGTGAAAATGAGACAGGATGAGCGTTATCAGAAATCCAAACCCGCTGCTATTTCCGAAACCGTGGCAAAATATCTGACGAGCGACCAGAAGAAGGACATGCTGGAAGAACTCAAAGTGGAGATGCGACGGGCGGCAAAAGACCTGGAATTCGAGCGCGCTGCAGAGCTGCGGAATGAAATCGAGAAGCTCGAAAGAACATAACACTTGGACCTGCGCACCGCGGCATACCGAATCGCTTCTCCCGTTCTTGACTTCCTATACCCTCCGGCATGTATTGCATGCAATTTGCCATTATCAGATGGATCGCAAAAAGTCTGTCCGGCCTGCTGGAGTGCGATTCCACGAGTGACGAGAGAACTCCCGCTCTATCAACAAACACGCATGAAGCTTCTCTCCGACGGCAATATCAGCGACCTTATTTCTTGTTTTGTGTTCGAAAAAGAAGGGCCGTTTCAACATATTGCCCATGCGTTAAAGTACAAAGAATATAAGACTCTTGGAGTTGATTTAGGCCGGGCTCTCGGGGAAGTACTGGACCATTGGGATTGCGGGATCGATCTTATCATCCCGGTACCGCTTCACCGGATCAAACAGCGTGAACGAGGATACAACCAATCCGAATTTATTGCACACGGTGTTGCTTCCATTCTCGAGAAACCCGTTGTTCTCAATGCGGTGCGCAGGACGCGTCATACGCTGACTCAGACTCAGCTCAATATCGAGGAACGGCGCAGGAATATGGAACACGCATTCGAACCGAGGATACATTCTTCAAGGATCCTGTCCGGAAAAAATTGTCTCCTGGTGGATGATGTGATCACCACGGGTGCAACGACAAACTCCTGCGCTCAGGCAATCCGCACTGCAGGCGCATCCGAAATAATCGCTGCATCTGCGGCACTTGCCATCTAACCGCATTCCTTTTATCCTCTTTACTTATCATCTTTTTCCTATTTTGTATTTACTTTTCTACAATTTTCATAGCCATTTTTTGGCTGTAAAAAATTCCGACGAATAAACCGCCATTTTTCGTAAATAAACGAAGGTTTTTACTATCATCCACGAAAATTTTGCGGTGGGATTATAGGAACGATTATTGTAGGAATAATCCCAGCGATAAGAATTAAACTATGTGTTCTGATGAAGAAAATAGAGCAAGTATTGCTCGTTGCTGCCTGACTCAGGCGGTTTGAAGGACAGAGATTATGATTGGTCAACCGATAACCCCGCAAAAGCCATTGATTCCTCATGAACCGACACCTCGTGATGATGCAAAAAAAATGGTCAGTGAAATTTTAAAAAGAGTGGATCAGCTTATTCACAAAGGCGAACTGGATCATGCACAACTGGAGATTAAAAAAGCAAAAGAAGTCGACCCGCGCAATGTCTACGTGTTCGCGTTAGAAGAACGAATTGCCATTCTCAAAGCTGAAATTATCAGTGTACCGGAAGAACCGGTTAAAATCGAACCGGTTCCCGTCCCTGTTGCCGCACCGGTTCCTCAACCGGCACCAAAGATTTCCACGGTCCAGAATTTGACAAACCCCGCTCCCGCGATTCCTTCGCCGGCACCGGCGGTTCAACCTGCTCCTCCTGCACCGCCGCCGCCTTCGCCTGTTTCTCCGGTGAAGCCGCAGGAAAAAAGAGAAGAACGCGCATTTGACCGAGCGGGCAATTTAGATTCTTACCGGCAGGCCCTGAACCACGCGTGGTGCGACGGAGCTTTAACCGACAACGAAAAGCAGCAGCTGACCGAACTTCGAGTCGTGTTTGATATTTCCAATGCAGAACATGAACAGATGGAAAGGAATGTGAAATACGAATGCTACCGGAATGCACTGCTTCGCCTGCTCACCAGCAATCCGGCAGCATCATCGAATTCAAGAGCCCTGACCGATTTACAGTGCACGTATCAAATTTCAGATGAGGAACATCTCAATATCCAGATCCAGATGATGAACACCATTCAGCGGAAACAACGGGATAAAGTACTGGTCATCGACGATGACACGCGGCTTTTAGAACTGCTTGCGGCGTCGTTGGAAGACAGCGGATTTGACGTTACCGCACTTTCCACCTCGGATGAAGCCTATACGCTCCTCCGCAAATTCGTTCCCGATTTAATTCTATGCGATATTAACCTGGAAACATCGACCATGGGCGGTTTCACCTTTTACGAAAAGGTTCAGGAATTAAAAAATCTTCAGAGTATTCCATTTGTTTTCTTAACCGGACTCACGGACGAAGCGCTGGTTCGTACCGGCAAAGAACTCGGCGTGGATGATTATCTGATGAAACCGATTTCCGAACAAACATTGATTTCAACCCTGCGCGGAAAGCTGAAGCGATTCAAGCAGCTGAATAAAGCGATGGCTTCCCCCTCTCCCACCATGGCGGCGGCATAACCAAGCCTGGGCTCCTCCGGCCGATCGATGGAACCATGAGTACCGATCTGTCAGAGGTTAATACTCCTGCATCATTGAGCAGCGCGCGCACGTTCCCTAAAATACCGCTCCCTCATCCAGGTTCCGATATCACTCACCATCGTCCGAAATCATCGATCTCGAAAAAATGGAATATCGCGGTGCCGGCATGGGGTTGCCGGTAACGACGCGCCAGATAATTTCGCTGAATTCACGATCGGGGATATCATCTTCCTTTTTCAAATTATAGCGCTCCATCATCGCTTCGCCGTACGAACCATTTTTATTCCGCTCGTTCAAATCCCAACGGGCCTCCTCTGCCCGATAGCGGAGCGTATCCGCGATGGTCGTGAAGGCATTAAACATCGGTGTTGCAGCCGCATCGTACTGGCTCATGGGCGGCAATCCGAGAATTAATTCCATCGTGCGCAGCATCGATGCCGTCGTATAGAGCGTGTGATTCACCTCGTGTTTCTTGATATAGGGGCTTATCACCAAGCCCACCGATCGGTGCGCATCCACATGGTCGGGGCCGTTTTGTGCATCATCCTCTACCACGAAAATTGCACTCTCCAGCCAATATCTGCTCTGGGAAATCCGATCAACGATCAACCCGAGGGCACGGTCATTCTGGGCGACATAGGCGCGCGGAGATAACGCACCTTTCTTTGACCCAGAGGTATGGTCGTTCGGCAAATGCATAATGCAGAGCTGCGGCAAAGAGTCGTTTTTTTCGTATTCTGAAAACTCCTTATTCCATTCTTCAAACCGGTTGACATCCGAATAATTGAGATCCCATCCGCGATAGTATGGCGCAAAATGTCCATCCAATCCTTTCTCGCGCGACACTCCGGGTTTTCCTATAATTTCGTTCGCTGTAATAAATTCGCCATAGCTCCGGAAACTGATGTTCTGTCTCGCGGCAAGCGTCCACAAATAACCGGAGGCCGGCTCACCGGCAACTTGTCCGCCTTCAAAATCATATTCCCCGCCGCGATCGCCGTATTGTGTAGGCCAGGTTTTTTCAATGTAATCCGTTGCATAACCGGCCATCGACCAGTTGTGACCATCGGCGCTGACTTCCGAATTCACATAGAAGTTATCAAAGAGCATGAATTCACGTGCAAGCTTGTGATGGTTCGGAGTGACCTTCTCGCCAAAGATACAGAGGGATGTATCGCCATTTCCCTCCTGCATGTCCCCGAACACCTGATCGTATGTCCGATTTTCCTTGATGATATAAAAGACATGCTTCAGAGGAGATGGATCGCCGACAGAATGAGGGATAGCGCTCTCGTTGGCATAAGGAACGTGAAGCAGCTGTTCGTGTTTGTACGGTGTATTGGAAAAAACCTGCCTGGAATAATCAAGCAGCGTTTTCTCGTCAGGAAGACGAACGAGAGAAAGAGATCCTTCCATGAGGTTGGCGATGTAGTGTCCATCCGGATTGGCAAATGACCGGCCCCCTTTGCCGTTCAGGACAAGAACCGTTTTGTCCTTGAGCACCATGACTTTTGTCGGGTACCACCCCACCGGTATGAAACCGGCAGGTCTCGGATGGTCGATCTTTTTGAGATCAATGACGGTGAGGGAATTATTATCGGCATTTGCCGCCAGTATTCTTTTTTCGCCCGGAACCAGGGCAATCGAATTTGTTGTCGAACCTTCCGGAGCATCCGGATGAATGGCCGTAGAGAGAGAGGCCACCGCTTTCTTTTTTTCAAGATCGACAATGCTCACCGTGTTATCATTAGAACAAGCGATATAGGCGACCCTTCCATCGTCAGAAAGTGTAATTTCATTCGGGTGATCTCCCGTTGGAATTTCATACTGAAGTTTCATGTTCCTGAATACTTCAACCTTCTTCGATCCCCATATGGAAACCATCACTGCGCCGTCTTTCAGGAACACGCAGGTATACGGCATTCCGTCCAGTTTGACGATTTCCTGTTTCTTCTTTTTCATGTCCATGACACGGAATGTGCTGTCATTGCGGAATACGACGGCCAGTAAATCCTTCTGGAGGTCCAGACCCTGCAACGCACCATTATAAGCCGGGCGCGGTTCGGCAAAGCGGATCGTATCGGCTTTTTCCAATCTTCCGTTGTTCAATGTGAATGTGAAAACGCAGTTGTGATATCCACCGGAGACATAGAGGGTCCTGCCGGAAAACTTGATTCCATACCACGTATCCGGCAATTCGATCTTCTGTACATTCTTCTTCGTGTGCAAGTCCAGCAGCCAGATTTCCGCTTTCGATTGTCCGCTGTGTGATATTGCGAGATATCGCTCATTTTCCGACAGTGCCGCATTCATGGGAAAATCGCCTAAACGAACCTGTTCCCCGGCGGGCGAAAGCCACCATCCGTTCGGAAGGAGTACACGGTTGTTCCTTTCGCCCGGAATTTGTGCATGAAGGATTGCCGCAGCAACAACGCATAACATCACAAGAAATCGGGTTTTCAA
This sequence comes from Ignavibacteriota bacterium, assembly GCA_003819715.1. Lineage (GTDB taxonomy): Bacteria > Bacteroidota > Ignavibacteria > UBA10030 > UBA10030 > Fen-1298. Next base: position 30,550 of record RPQN01000025.1, read on the forward strand.
ATTCTTCTCCTCAGAGTCAATATCAGATGTTGTTTTTTCTCGCACAGACCCGTGATAAAACAAACCGTCTGTAAACAATGCCCGCGAACAGGATCCCATTCATCAGGAATATATTAAGATAAAGATATAATTCCAGTCGATTCATAACCGAACAGATCATCAGGAGAAATAATTCCGTACCAAAACCAAGAAACCCCGAAATGCGGAGTCCGATGGTGTCGGAATACCATGCCGCGGTCCATTCCGTCGGTTCTCCGGTTTCATCGGTCGATGCGGAAGATTCCATGCCGGGCCATCCTGCACACCACGCGTCGACCAGCACCATCAATCGATCCTGCCAGCCGTAGATGAATTGAAAAATATACTGGAGTGTCAATTCATATCCGCCGGTGACGAGATCTTCGTTCCGCACTTCTTCGGTGATACGGTTGGTTTCGTACCGCCGTGCCAAATGAAGAAAATGCACTTGATAAAACACATGATAGGACACGCGCAGGGTGATCCCGGCCAATCCGAGGAATCCGGCCATCACCATGGTCCAATCATGATTCTGTTGGAAGAGTATCCATCCGATAGAACCGAAGATTACGGCATCGACGACAAAATCGCCGATCGAATCCAAGAATCTTCCGGTACGGCTTTGCTGCTCTCTGGCACGCGCGAGCTGCCCATCCGCTGAATCAAGGATGTCTTTGAGTGTCACCAGCAGTCCGGCGGCAACGAAAGCGCCTGATGTCCCTATTCCATAGAACACCGCAGCGGCAATTCCGGAAATGATCGAGAGGAGGGTAACCTGGTTGGGAGTGACGGGAGTATGAAACAGTACCCGGACAATGATTCCTGCAACGGGACGGAGCAAGTACGTATTTATGAGTTCGTCGGACTTATCGGATTTGAGAGTATTATGGTAGGAATAATTCTTACTCGTCGACATTCATCCGCCCTGCTTGTTCGAGGTCCTCCGGAGTATCAATTTCTATCGCCGGAAAAGCACTGACATCAACCGCTTTAAGAACCATACGGCCGTCTATCATTTCCTGGAACGATGCTTCGTAAAACTCAGTCCTGCCCACGCCGCTGCGGACACGCCGTTCGAGGATTGCGAAAAGATCTGCAACCGCTGCGGCGGAAAATAATTCAATCCCGATAGATTCGCTGGGGGATTCCAGAAGGTCCGGTTTCTTGCCGATGAAGTGAATCCGTCCATCCGGTTTTAGTCCCACCTGAATTTCTTCCACATTATGCTCGCCGGAGATTCGCACCGCAATTTTATTTTCAGCCCCGGACGCAAGAAAGTATGGTAATAATTTGCCGGAAAACATAATATCCGAATCGAGCAGAAGAATCTTATTGCTGAATTTCCCGACCCGGTCCTCTACAAATTGCCGTGCGAGCAACAGTGAATAGGCATTGCCGGTCTGAGCATAATGGGGATTGAAAATGAAGCGAACGCGGTGTGTCGGAAATCGCCGTTTTAAAAAATCACGGATCATGGAAGCCCGGTATCCGGTCACGACGGCGATTTCGTTCACGCCGGCAACAAGGATGTTTTCCATCGTCCGCTCGAGTATGGTTTTTCCTTGAACGGTCAACAAACACTTTGGCCGCGAGTCTGTCCATGGGCGCAAACGCGTCGACGCACCGGCGGCAAGGATCACACATCCGGGATTGCGGGAATTTTCCAATGGGTTATCTGATAAACGGCTTTCGGTCACTGAAATTTCACACGGTGCAGTACGCGTTTGGTCATACTCGATGTTTCCTGATTTCTCTTCTTTACTCCACCACCCAGGGTTCCAGTAAATTCTCACCGATCCCTTCAATAAAGCGCGATGGTTTGGTGAGGATCAAACCGCTTTCGCGGTCATAAATATTCATGGGGTACGTGATGATCAGATGTTCTTTCGCACGCGTGCATGCAACATACATCAGGCGGCGTTCTTCTTCCATTTCCTCTTCGCTTGCCGCAGAGCGCATGGTGGGGAATCTCCCTTCAAGTGCGTAGATAACAAAAACGGTATTCCATTCCAGCCCTTTCGCACTGTGGATCGTCGAAAGTGTCAGGAATTCGGTTTCAGGGCCCGGCGATTCAATATCGGCGATGCTTTCATTTGGCGGTTCGAGCGCAAGGTCGGTGAGCAGCTCATCCACCGATGTATATCGTTCGGTTATGTTCTGGAACGTGTCGAGGTCCTTTTTTCGCTTGAGATGGTCTTCATACCGCACGCGCAATATCGGCTCATAATATTGCAGGATGTGAAACGTTTTTTCCGCCGGCGGAATATGGGGGGCGGCAATGTCCTTCAACATATTGAATAAGGTGCGGATATTTTCCGGATAATTGCCGTAATCCATCCAGAATTTTGTCGTCGCAGTGACCGCTTCTTTAAATTCCTTCGCCAGGCCGACGCGCCGTTTGAGAATATCATCCACGACTTTTTCCGCTGTACGCGGACCGACTCCGTCAATGAGCAGCAGAATGCGGTTCCAAGAGACGACATCGCGCGGGTTTTCCAGAACGCGCAAGTATGCGACGACGTCTTTCACGTGGGCGGTCTCAATAAACTTGAATCCGCCGAATTTTAGAAACGGAATATTCGCCTTCGCCAGCTCAATTTCCAAATCGAAGGAATGGAATGAAGAGCGGAACAGGACGGCCATTTCTTCCAGCGGAATGCCCATTTCGCGCTCTTCAAGAATTTTCTGCACCACGTAGCGCGACTGCTGGTTTTCCGTTTGCGCAGAGACCAGCTGCGGCAGATTTCCGCCGGTTTTCTTTGTAAAGAGTTCTTTGGTATACATCATTTCTCAGAGCGCGTGAATGTCAAAGTGAACGGGGCCGAGAGTTTTCCGCGAGCACGCTTTCTTGAACACCATTCATCGATCGTCAAGAATAATTTTCTGGACCATCATTCCA
>RPQN01000026.1 GCA_003819715.1 Ignavibacteriota bacterium
ATTAGCCCGAATACCAAAATTTGTTTTCATAAACGATGAGACATTTCATGCGGAACTCGAAGTTTTTCATTTCGGCCGCCATCCTCTTAAAAACATTTCATCTCAATGGAAGATAACTGATTCTAAAGGAACCGTCATTGCTCAAGGTTCTTTAAAGGAACGGGATATTCCGATTGATAATTGTATACCCCTGGGAAATGTCAGTTTGCCGCTTTCAAAAATTACCAAAGCTGAAAAGTTGAATTTGGAAGTCGCTGTCGACCATCATATGAATAATTGGGATTTCTGGGTTTATCCCGCCGAACATCCAACCTTAAACAAAGGTGATATTTATTTCTGTAATAAACTTGATGAAAAAGCCGAATCCATTCTTAATGATGGAGGAAAAGTATTTTTATCTGCAGCGGGTATTGTTGAAAACGGTAAAGATGTCGTTCAGTATTTTAATCCAGTATTTTGGAATACCTCATGGTTTAAAATGCGTCCGCCGCATACATTAGGAATGTTATGTAATCCTCAACATCCGGCTTTTACAAATTTCCCGACTGAATTTCACAGCAATTTGCAGTGGTGGGAAATTCTCGATCGCCAGCAGGTGATGAATCTTGAGTTATTCCCGTCCAAATTCAAACCGCTGATACAACCAATTGATACATGGTTTTTAAATCGCCGTTTAGCTGTATTATTTGAAGCGAAAGTCGGAAAAGGCAAACTCATGGTTTGCAGCGCCGACCTTCAAAACAATTTAAATGAACGACCCGCAGCGAAACAATTGCTCTATAGTTTAACGAAGTATATGTTTTCGGGCAAATTCAATCCGAAGGTCGAAGTTGATTATGCAGTCGTTGCAGAACTCTTCGAAAAGAAGGAGAGACCACCGGCTATAAAATTTTATACAACACAAAGTACAGATGATTTAAAACCGAATATAAAATGATTGGACTCAAACCAATTCCTGAATGATGTAAAGGGGTTAAAAATCCATGAAACAGATCAATCGTATTATCGTGATAATTACTATCTTAATTATCTCAACCAATCACCTCACGGGTCAGCAATTCCAACCTGAAAACCTTGGACGGAGTCCGGTCGCCGTTGTTTTACAGAATGGCGGTGTTTATATCAGCTGGCGTTTACTTGCCTCGGATCCCAAAGGTGTTACATTCAATGTCTATCGCGGTACAATAAAGATCAATGAAGTACCCATATCAACTTCCACCAATTTAATTGATCCTTCCGGGACAGGGAGTGACAACTATTCTGTGCTGCCTGTGATAAGTGGTGTTGAGCAGGGAACAGCACAAGGAGTAAAACCATGGAATCAGAATTACAAAACGGTTCCTTTGCAAAGACCGGCGGGAGGGCAAACACCTGACGGCGTGAGTTATAGTTATAGTCCCAATGATGCCAGTGCCGCCGATCTCGACGGTGATGGTGAATATGAACTTATCGTCAAGTGGGATCCATCCAATTCCAAAGATAATTCGCAAAGCGGGTACACGGGGAATGTATATCTTGACGGTCTGAAAATGGATGGTACTTTACTCTGGCGTATCGATTTAGGACGAAACATCAGGGCGGGCGCACACTATAGTCAATTTATGGTTTATGATTTGGATGGCGACGGAAAAGCGGAGGTTGCCTGCAAAACAGCCGATGGAACAATTGACGGCAAAGGCACAGTGATTGGCGATGCCAATGCGGATTACAGAAATTCAAGCGGCTATATATTAACCGGACCGGAGTATTTCACGATCTTTGATGGTCCAACCGGTAAGGCATTAGTCACAACAGAGTATATACCTGCGCGTGGTACTGTCGACTCTTGGGGAGATAATTACGGCAACAGGGTGGATCGTTTTCTCGCCTGTATTGCATATCTTGACGGTGAACATCCGAGCGTTGTCATGTGCCGTGGTTATTATAGAAGCTCAGATAACACGAAGGGGAGAACTGTACTTGCGGCATGGGATTACAGGAATGGTCTGCTGACGAATCGATGGATTTTTAATGCGGTGAGATTGGGTGAACATGATGAATATACCGGGCAGGGCAATCACAATCTTAGTGTTGCCGATCTTGACGGCGATGGGAAGGATGAAATCGTTTACGGCGCAATGGCGGTCGATGATGACGGAACCGGACTTTGGAATTCCGGTTTGGGACATGGCGATGCAATGCATGTATCGGATATAGATCCGAACCGGCCTGGACTTGAAATTTGGGGCATCCACGAACAGGCACAGGTTGGATCTGCATTACTTGAGGGCAAAACCGGTAAGATTATTTGGGGGACCGGACCGGGCGATGTTGGCAGAGGTGTCTCCGCGAATCTTGATGATTCACAAGACGGAATGGAATGCTGGGGAGGTACAGATGGTCTGCGCAGTGCAGCGAATGTCAAAGTGGGATCGGCTCCGCCTTCATCAAATCATGTGGTCTGGTGGGACGGTGATCTGGAAAGAGAATTGTTGAACGACATAAATATCCAAAAGTATGGCGGCTCGAATCCCATCTTGCTGCAGGCAGACGGTTGTGCTTCGAATAATGGATCGAAAGCAAATCCCGCGCTCCAGGCAGATCTGTTCGGTGATTGGCGCGAAGAAGTTGTTTGGCGGACCAGCGACAATAATTCTCTGAGAGTGTATACCACGACCAGTGAAACGCCCTATCGTCTTGTCACGCTGATGCAGGATAGACAATACAGGGAAGCCATTGCATGGCAAAATGTCGGATACAACCAGCCGCCGCATCCAAGCTTTTTTATAGGTAAAAGGATGTTGATACCGGACAGTCTCTGGCCGCCATCAAAGCCAATGAATATTCGCGGTGCTTTTTCGGGAGACACCGTTCTGATTGAATGGGATGCAAACATTGATTCGGATCTGGCGGGGTACACGCTGTATCGCGGGAGAACTCACAACACGTTTACGGATTCCGTTGATGTCGGCAATAAAACATTTTACAACGACACCACTGTAAAATATGATACAACATATTACTATGCCGTGAAAGCGTACGATCTCAACGGCAACCATTCCGAGTATTCGGAAATCATAAATGTCACTCCCACCGTTCGCCCGGCAACTCCAGCAGGCATTTCATATCGGTTTGATTCTCAATCCATCTTTCTTATTTGGGAGTCTCAGAATTTCGGAAATATTTCTCGTGTGAATATCCATCGTTCTGAAACGGAAGATATGGCCTCCGCCACAACCATGGCGATCGATAAAAGCGTGAATACGTATACCGATATAAACCTGACGACATGGAAAAAATATTTTTATACACTCAGTGTTACAGATACAAATCATGTTGAGTCGTTTCCTTCAAAAGTGTTAAGCATCACTCCCGGTACGTCGTTTACAATTCAAGCGGAAGATGCAGTGCGAATCGGAACGGTATTTGTCGAGAACAACAATTTAGGTTTTCATGGAACCGGTTTCTCGAACTTTGATGTGAGTAACAGCACGGTGGAGTTTACGAATATGCCTGGATTTGGAGGCGGTGAACTCATGCTTATCTACAGGTATGCTTTAGGAAACACCGACAGAACAGGGTCGTTCATGGTCAATGGTCAATCCCGTAGTTTGACCATGCGCAGCACAAGCCAGTGGACCAACTACGTGCCGGATAGTGTTCAAGTAAACTTGAACGCAGGATTTGATAATACCATTCGCTTCTCGTCAACAGGTTCCGATTTCGGCAACCTGGATGAGATAACCATCGTGCCTAAACCAACGAGCGTTGTTGAATTTGCTGATAACAGGAATACTCTCCCGACCCAATTTGAGTTATATCAAAATTATCCCAATCCGTTTAATCCACAAACGACATTTTCATTTGCGTTGCCGCAGGAAGCATTGGTGAGCATTACGATCTATGATATCCATGGGAGAATGATGAGCAGCCAATTCCATGGGAGATATAGAGCAGGTGTTCATAAAGTAACATTTGACGGATCGAATTTTGCAAGCGGAGTTTATTTTGTGCGCTCCATAATGCAAATGCAAGATAAACAAGAAGTATTTACAAAAAGGATGATCCTATTGAAATAAGTATTGAACTTACTCCGCCGGTTATGGTTACCGAAAGCCGGTCTGTTTTAGAAAAATATTCACAGCTTGTTTTAATCCTGTGAGCATCAATTTGTTTTTGCTTTATAAAACACATGAGACTATATGAATAAAAAAATGAAAAAAATACTCAGTCATATAATATTTACAAAGAAAACCTGGTTTTTTGATTTTATGTGTCTCTTGATCCTTTTAACTCTTTTCCCACATTCATTATTTGCGCAAAAAGTTGATCCTATTACGTTATCATGGCTTGGCGGAAAATCACCGGGGATGGCGACTGGAGTAAGTTGGGGTGTTCCGCTGCCGGAAGGAACGATAAAGCCGTCAACAATTTTTTCGTTGAAAAATGCGCAAGGACAAGCAATGCCTGTACAGTCATGGCCGTTGGCATATTGGCCTGACGGTTCCTTAAAATGGGCAGGCTTCAGTACTGTGGTCGATACAAATTCCGGAGCGACTTTTCAACTTGAACGTGTAAAAACAGCTCACCATGATGCGATAAAAACAAAGGTTGAGTTAATTGAAACCGGTGATGATGTGCTCGTGAATACCGGCGTTTTGCAATGCGATATTCCAAAGCACGATAAACAGCTCATTCGTTTCCTTAAAATGAATGGAAAAGAGATTTCCACAGGCGGACGATTGGTTTGCATTCTGCAGAACGGCCCAAACCGGGATGTTGGTGACCAACCAGCCAAAGAAATGTTCGCCGGTAATATTGAAAATGTGAAGATTGAACAAAGCGGACCGGTGAGAGCAGTTATTAAAGTTGAAGGCACGCACCTATCGGAATCAGGAAACAGAACCTGGTTGCCATTCATTGTCCGGCTTTATTTTTACGCGGGCCAGCAATCGGTACGTTTAGTACATACGATTATTTATGATGGCGATCAGGAAAAGGATTTTATCCGTGGTTTAGGCGTGGTGTTTGATATTCCGATGGATGAGCAGTTGTACAACAGGAATGTTCGCTTTTCCGGAGAAAACGGCGGATTGTGGGATGAACCTAGCCAGCCGCTCAACGGACGGTTTCCGCTTGACCGTCGCGAAGATCTCTATACCAAGCAACTGAGCGGCGGGCGTATTGCCGAGCGCAAAACCTTCTCAGAAAATCAACAATTCCTTATAAACCACTGGGCTAGCTGGAACGATTTTAAATTACAGCAATTGAATGCCGATGGTTTCCGGGTGCAAAAAAGAACGAATGATAAAAGCACATGGATTGATGCCGGATACGGCAAACGTTCCGATGGTATGGCGTTTGTCGGCGATGTATCGGGTGGATTGGCGCTCTGCGTTCGTCATTTCTGGCAATCGTTTCCTTCGGCGCTGGAAATCCGAAATGTTAAAACAGATACCGCACAACTTAAAGCATGGCTTTGGTCACCGGAAGCTGAAGCGATGGACATGCGCCATTATGACACAGTTGCCTTGGGACATAATCTCGACGCCAGTTACGAAGATGTTCAACCGGGATTCAGCACCGCAACAGGGGTAGGGCGCACATCCGAAATGCTGTTGTACGCTTCGAGCAATGTGCCGTCTTATGAAACGTTGAACAACATCGTGAAGCAAACTCAAGAGCCGCCTTTGCTTACTGCTTCCCCGGAATACCTTCACCGCATTTCGGTTTTCGGCGCCTGGAGTCTCCCCGACCAGAGCAAAAAAGGAAAGCGCTGGATAGAAAATCAACTCGACAAAGCATTTAAATACTACCAATTGGAAGTGGAGCAGCGGCATTGGTACGGATTCTGGAATTACGGAGATATACAACATACGTATGATCCCCAAAGGCACACCTGGAAATATGATATGGGAGGTTTTGCCTGGGACAACACGGAATTGATGCCCAACTTGTGGTTGTGGTACAGCTATTTGCGATCAGGGAATGAGGATATATTCCGTATGGCTGAAGCGATGACACGGCATACCGGCGAAGTAGATGTCTACCACATGGGACGCTTTAAAGGATTGGGCTCTCGCCACAATGTTATTCATTGGGGCTGCGGCGCCAAAGAGGTTCGTATTTCACAGGCAGCTCTCGGTCGTTTCTATTATTACTTAACGACGGATGAACGCACCGGAGATTTGATGCGCGCTTCTGTGGATGCTTCCAATGAGGGAATAGGGAAGTTTGACCCGCTGCGTTTAATCATGGAAAAAAGTAAATACCCTACACATGCCCGAGTTGGTCCCGATTGGCTCGCGTTGGTTGGCAACTGGATGACGGAATGGGAACGGAGCGGCGATACACGCTATCGCGACAGAATAATGGCGGGGGTGAACAGTTTGTATGAAATGCCTTATGGATTTTTCTCCGGGAAGAACGCCGCCTTTGGATACGATCCGGCAACCTACAAATTGTATCGTCTCGATGAAAATGATATTGGTTCTGCCCACCTGTCTGTATTGATGGGAGGACCGGAAGTGGCTTTCGAATTGAGTCATCTTCTTAAAAATAAAAAATGGGACAAACTTTGGATGCAATTCTGCAGAATATATGCGGCTCCAAAAGAAGAAATTCAAAAAGAATTCGGCAAAGCGGTGGAATTGGGGAATCCCGGCTCCTGGTATGCACGTCTTCCCGCTTATTACGCCAACATAACCGGCGACACAGCGTATGCGGCAAGAGCCTGGGATGAATTTCTTAATCCCCGGGCAAGATACTATCCCGATTTCACTCTGCAAAAATTTGAAGGAATTCAAAGCTTGCAGCCGGTGTATGAAGTGCGGGGAGCTTCCACCAACAATACGGCGCAGTGGTGTTTGAATGCAATTGAATTGCTGGAGCTGGTTGGAGACCAGCTTCCCGAAGACAATCCGCGATTCCAGAATGTGAAAGAACCTCAAATCAAAAATGACACCGGTTCAATTGGGCAGTATCAAAAAGGTGAACTGCTTTATCAGGATAATTTTGATCAGGCTATGAAAAACTGGGTCGTGGAAACGCCCGACTCCCCATTCTCAAAGGTTGCTGCTGAAAATGGAAAATTAATTATCGATGTCGCTCAAGGCGCAACAGTTTGGTTTCATGAAAAACTTTCGGGAAATATTTTGATAGAGTATCATCGAAAACTCATCATGAACAACGGGCATAATGACCGCGTATCAGACTTCAACCAATTTTGGATGGCAGCCGATCCCCGGCAGGAGAATTTGTTTACACGCCGCGGGTCTTTATCGGAATATGATTCACTGCGCCTTTATTATGCGGGCATTGGCGGCAACAGTAATACGACCACACGTTTTCGGAAATATCGGGGCAACGGTGAGCGTACCCTGCTGAATGATTTGCAGGATAAACAACACCTGCTTCAGCCAAATAAAACATACTTGATTCAACTCCTCGTCCACAACGGAACGACAAAGGTCTTCGTCGATGGCGAACAATATTTTTCGTTTACGGATGATGAACCATTGACGGAAGGGTATTTCGGTTTTCGAACCGTGGAGTCGCATCAAGAAGTGGATGATTTTAAAGTGTATCGATTGAAATAAACTGAAGGATTAAAAGAGGAATAAAATATGTGTAGAAGAATTGAAACATTTCATCCCAGTACTTCGAGAATCAAACAGTCCATGATCTTCTTTCTTGTTCTGTTTCTGTTTACACCATCATTTTTAATAGGACAGAACAACCAATCCCCGGTCCCTGTTTTCAATGTGCTGCAATATGGAGCTGTCGGAGACGGCAAAACATTGGATACCGATGCCATTCAAAAAGCGATAAATGATGCTGCAAAAACCGGCAATGGGGCGCAAGTGTTTGTTCCTGCCGGACGCAAATATTTGATTGGAACACTGGAACTTAAAAGCGGCATTGATTTTCATTTACAGGGCGATGCCGAATTATTCGTAAGCACCAATAAGGATGATTACTCCGGCGAAGCAGCTGTTATCGCCAACGGAGCCAATGAATTGACCATTTCCGGCACCGGGAGTATCAACGGCAGGGCGCTGGAGTTTATGACGCATTACGATAAAACTGACGAGTGGTGGATATTTAAAGAATGGCGCCCCAAGTTGTTCATCCTCACTAAATGCACTGACTTGAAGGTATTGAATATCACCATCAACAAAGCGCCCATATGGAGTCTGCACATGCTGGGCTGCGAGAATGTTTTGATCGACGGCATCAAAATTCACAACAACCTGGATGTGCCCAATTGCGACGGCATTGATCCGGACCATTGCCGGAATGTGGAAATACGAAATTGCGAGATCAGTTGTGGTGACGATGCGATAGTGGTAAAAGCAACCCGGCAGAAAGAAGAGTTCGGCCCTTCTGCAAACATCAATGTACACGACTGCATATTGGAAACGCAGGATTCCGGAGTGAAGATTGGTACCGAAACCACGCAGGATATTTATAACGTCGTATTCGAACGCTGCGAAATTAAAACAAGCTGCAGGGGTTTAACCATTCAGCTTCGGGATGAAGGCGATGTGTACAATATTGTATTCCGGGATATCACGTTTAAGTCGCGTTACCATTCCGCCCCCTGGTGGGGGCGGGGAGAAGCGATTTCCTTTACAGCTATTCCCAGAACACCGGAGACAAAAGTTGGAACCATTCATAATATTCTCGTCGAGAATGTTACCGGAACATCGGAAAACAGCGTGCGGATCAACGGCACCAAAGAAAGCCGGATTAAGAATGTCCGTTTTGAAAATGTAAAAGTTACCCTGAATCGATGGACAAACTATCCCGGCAATCTTTTTGACAATCGCCCGACAAAAGTGTATGAAGGCATTGAGCCGCATGACAACCCCGGTATGTATATTCGTTTCAGCGATCAGGTGATGTTAAAGGATTGCCGTGTAAGCTGGGGCGACAACATTCCTGATTATTTTACCAATGCCATTAAAGCACATGATGTCACCGACCTGAGAATTGAAGGTTTCAAAGGAGAGGCGGCTCATCCGAATCGTGATCAGGCAATTGATGTTCCTGAAAACAAAAAGAATTAATCGAATACCTAAACGAGGAAATATGAAGATATCCGGTAAAATATTATGCGTGGTACTTTTGGCTATCATTTTTCCAGGAGTGTTGAACGCACAGACTCAAAACAGACCAGTCAACGATGTAACCACACCGTTGTATCTGCTGCAGCCGGAATATCCAACACCTTACGGTGCACCGGCTATTGACAGCATAAAAGCGGTATTGAATAAAGTTTATAACTACCTTCATCAGGTGACTCCGGCGAAAGTGATTGATAAAAACACCAAACAGGAAATCACTGATTTTTCCAAACTCAACAAGGATGCTGCGTTTGCTAAAGCTGATTTTCGTTTGATCAGTTACGAATGGGGTGTGGCGTATGCCGGTATGATGCTGGCAAGCCAGGTGACCGGTGAAAAGCACTATGCAGAATATGCAACCAAACGGTTGCTGTTCATTGCTGAGTTGGCGGAGTTCTACCGCAACCATCCGGAGATGGATGCGGAGAGAAGTTCGATAGTTCATTCGGTGCTGCATCCCGGTGCGCTTGATGATGCCGGAGCAATGTGTGCCGCTATGATCAAAGCCAGTCAAGCCGGCAATGAGGTAGAGGCAAAGGCATTGCGTCCGGTCATTGATAACTTCATAGATTTCATCCGTAACAAACAGTATCGCCTGCCGGATGGAACATTAGCGCGCAACCGGCCGCATCCCAATACGTTGTGGACGGATGATTTGTTTATGAGTGTCCCCGCGTTGGCTCAGATGGGCAAACTGACGGGCGACAACACGTATTATGACGACGCAGTGAAGCAGGTGCTGCAATATTCACAGCGAATGTTTAATGAACAGAAAGGCCTGTATATCCATGGCTGGGTGCAGGGGATGTCGGTTCATCCGGAATACTTCTGGGGACGTGCCAACGGCTGGGTGGTCTTGGCAATGGTGGAATTGCTGGATGTGCTGCCAAAAACCCATCCCGGTTACCAGGGAGTGCTCAAGAAATTGCAAGCGCACGTAAAAGGGCTGGCTCAAGTCCAGGACGGTACAGGTTTTTGGCACCAGTTGTTGGATCGCAGCGATACGTATCTGGAAACATCGGCGACAACGATTTATACCTATTCGATTGCCAGGGCAATCAATAACGGTTTCATTGATCCGATGGCTTATGTCCCGGTCGCAATTTTGGGCTGGAATGCGGTCGCGACCAAAGTGAACAGCAAAGGACAGATTGAAGGTACCTGCGTCGGAACAGGAATGGGCTTTGATCCGGCATTCTATTACCATCGTCCTGTCAATGTGTTCGCAGCACACGGATATGGTCCTGTAATGCTGGCCGGTTCCGAAATCATCAAGTTGATGCAGAATTATCCAATGGGAATAAACGAGAGTTCACTGCAACTGAAAACGGGAAAATAAAATGAACGTCAGGCAGCTTATTTATTTTATATTTTTTCTCCTGGTCATACAAAATTCCTGGGCACAGGAAAAACGCAGTTATAAAGTTTTTCAGTTCCCCGCTGATCAAATTCCGCGCATAGATGGAAAGAGTGATGATTGGGGCATCGTTCCGGAAAGTTATACGGTTGGGATGGATCAGTTATGGGATGACAGCGGCAAACATGACAAGGCGGATCCAAAAAGTCTCGATGTCAAAGTGAAAGTCGGCTGGGTGAAAGGAATGGACCGCCTCTATTTTTTATATGAAGCGTATGATGATTATTGGGATTTTGCGCTGCCCGGTCTGCACAACGATATTTTCGAACTGGTGGTAGATGGTGATCAATCGGGTGGACCATTCATCGATCGTTTTCATCCCAATAAAGACTTGAGCGGTATGGACGCGTACTTTTCTTTTCACGGTGTTCATGCGCAAAATTATCACATTTTTACCCCGGCAGAAGGAAAGGATTGGGCGTTGGTGTGGGGAAGCCAGCCATGGATAAAAGAATTGCCGTACGCGAACTCTGTTTGTCGGTACAATTTTAAACCCGGTGAATCCGGAAAATTGGTTCTGGAGTTTTGGATAACACCGTTCGATTATGCCGGAAACGATCCGTCGCGTGCAGTGAAATCCATTCTCACTGAAAATAAAAATATTGGCTTGTGCTGGGCAATTATTGATTACGACGATGTCAACAAGGAAAGCAACAATGGATTCTGGAATCTTTCCAAAGAGCATAAGATGTATGGAAACGCTTCATTCGCCTTACCATTTAAATTGATGCCGCTGGAAGAGCGGTTCAAAAAGCCAATCGATGCTCAATGGACTTTTTCGGTATTCGATATGAACCGGCGCATGGTCGCTTTTATTGATCAATCCGAGGGGAAGATTGATTCCTGGAAGTGGGATTTTGGCGATGGATCAACTTCCGAAGAACAAAATCCGATTCATCAATACAAAGAAGCCGGGCAATATGTAGTCGTACTTTGGGTTCATGGTCCGGCGGGAAAATCACGGCGCGCTAAAGTCTGGGATGTGGCCGTAAAATAATTGTGAAAATGTTCGTTGTTCGTGGTTGATTAGTGCGTAGTTCATTCATTAAAGCACGAACCAAGAACTAAAGCACTACGAATTTCTTTTCAATATTAATTTTAGTAGTGGCAATAGATTAAGGAAGAGGAAATAATCCAGGATCCATCAATAAGGAAGAACAATGGTGAAGCAACGCGCGACGATTGAAATCCCTTTCTCCAGGATGGAAGCTCATGACGTGAACATTAAGAGGTGAACATCCACCTCTCTTTGAGGTTTTGCAACTTTATATCAGCTTCACTCATATCCAAGGAAACCTGACTATGATGCGCACATTCGTTTTTGCCGCAATCGTTCTGATGTCCTGTTCTCTTCTTGCGCAGACACCTGTTCCCGTCGAATGGGAAAACCCGGCGGTCAACGGAATCAACCGGGAACCCATGCACGCGACGCTGATGCCGTATTCATCCTTTGACGAGGCGCTCCGTGCCGAACGCTTTCACTCGTCCTCGTTCGAGTCTCTGAACGGTCAGTGGAAATTTCAATGGGTGAAGAAACCTGCCGACCGGCCGATGGATTTCTTCAAGACCGACTATGACGTCAGTGCCTGGAAGGATATCACCGTGCCGGGAAACTGGCAGCTGGAGGGATATGATGTGCCAATCTATGTCAACATCCAGTACCCGTTCACGCCGAATCCGCCGTTCGTGGATCGGGATTTTGACCCCGTGGGTTCCTACCGTACGGAGTTCCAGGCCGGCCAGGGATGGCGGGACAAAGAAACGTTTCTCGTCTTCGATGGGATCGAGTCCGCGTGCTATGTCTGGTTGAATGGCCAGTTCGTCGGATACAGTGAGGATAGCAGGCTGCCCGCCGAATTCGATATCACAAAGTTCCTCCGCGACGGGAAGAATATCCTTGCCGTCCAGGTGTTCCGCTGGTGCGATGGATCGTACCTCGAAGATCAGGACTTCTTCCGCCTGAGCGGAATATTCCGCAATGTCTACCTGATGTTCACTCCCAAGGTACATATTCGTGATTTTGAAATCCGGACCAACCTCGACGATCGCCTCGTTGATGCGGACCTCGATGTCCTTGTGAACGTCCGGAATTACGGAGACCATCCTTTTCCAAATTGCCGGGTGGAGATGACGCTGGTTGACGAGAAGGGACATCCGCTTCAACCTTCGGCAACCGGCCAGGACAGCACGAGTCTTCTCTTTCCGGGTGCTGAAAGCGTGCTGAAGATGAATGCGCACATCGTCAATCCCAGAAAATGGTCGGCAGAGCACCCCTCGTTGTACACCCTTGTTTTCTGTCTCCGCGACAGTGCCGGCAATACCATAGAATATGAAAGCGCCCGGGTTGGCGTTCGAAAATCGGAGCTCAAAAATGGGCATCTCCTCATGAACGGACAGCCCATCATGGTGAAGGGCGTGAATCGGCATGAACATGATCCGCGGACGGGCCATTATGTGACCGAAGAATCGATGCTGCAGGATATCCGATTGATGAAACAATCCAATATCAACACGGTACGCACCAGTCACTATCCCAATGACCCGAAATGGTACGAGCTGTGCGACGAATACGGCCTGTACGTCATCGATGAGGCCAACATCGAATCTCATGGCATGACGTACGAACCCCGCAAAACCCTCGGGAACAAACCCGAGTGGCTTAAGGCCCATCTCGAACGAAACGAGAGGATGCTCGAACGGGATAAAAATCATCCCTCCATCATCACGTGGTCGATGGGAAACGAAGCAGGAGACGGCACCAACTTCGAGATCGTGAGTGCCTGGATGCACATGCGCGATCCGTCAAGGCCTGTGCAGTATCACGTGGCGAGGATGAAGCCGCACACGGATATATTTTGCCCGATGTACCCCTCGTTCAAGATTCTTCTGGACTACGCTTCAGAAAAACGTTATCGGCCCCTGATCATGTGCGAGTATGCCCACTCGATGGGAAACTCCACGGGAAACCTGCAGGACTACTGGGACATCATCGAATCCCACGACCAGCTGCAGGGTGGCTGTATCTGGGACTGGGTCGATCAGGGAATCCTGCAGAAGACGAGCGATGGAAGAGAGTTTTTTGCCTACGGCGGGGATTTTCACGAGCCCAAGACCGATGGCAACTTCTGTATCAATGGCCTTGTTCAGCCGGACCGGACCATCACACCAAAAACGATTGAAGTGAAGAAGGTGTATCAGAATATCGGTGTTCAACCTGTCGATCTTCTGAAAGGGCAGGTCAAGATCATCAACAAATACTTTTTCACGAACCTCAACGAGTTCGTTCTGGCGTGGGACCTCAAGGAAGACGACCGGTCAGTACAGCACGGGTCCATCGGGTACCTTGAGCTCGCTCCGCGGAAGGACACGGCGCTTTCCCTGCCGCTTTCCCTGCCAGCCGCAAAACCGGGGCGAGAGTACTGGTTGACGCTGCACTTCACACTGAAGGGCGAAACTTCATGGGCGCCACGGGGATTTGAGGTCGCAGCCGAGCAGCTTCCTGTCCAGATCGCAGCACCCTCCAGGAAGCTCGACCCTGCCAGCCTTCCCGCGGTGCATGTGAAGCAATATGCCGGCGTGATCGCAATGAGGGGAAAGGACTTCGAAGTGGATTTCAGCACAACCAGCGGACTCATGGAACGCTACGTTTACAATGGTTCCGATCTTGTGACGCGCGGACCGGTACCGGATTTCTGGCGTGCGCCGACGGACAACGATTTCGGAAATGGAATGCCGGAGCGCTGCGGCATCTGGAAGCTTGCGGGAGAGGATCGGGATTCAGTGTCTGTCGTGTTGGAACAATCGGAACCTGCGAATGCATCGACGGCCACCGTCCGAGTGGAGATGTTCCTGAAGGCGGTGCAGTCGAAATACTTGACGGTGTATACGGTTTACGGAAATGGCGATGTCCGTGTTGATAACACGTTCACCCCGGGAACAATGGAGCTTCCCGAGCTACCACGGTTCGGGATGAATCTGCAGATGCCTAAGGAGTTCTCGCATGTGAAATTTTATGGTCGTGGACCGCAGGAGAACTACTGCGACCGGAAAACGGCGGCGTTCGTGGATTTGTACACGCTCAATGTGGATGAGATGTACACGAACTATGTCAGCCCGCAGGAGAACGGAACACGGACCGATATCCGCTGGATCGCTCTGAGCAATGCAAAGGGGGTAGGTCTTATGGCGATCGGCGAGCCGCTGCTCAGCTCATCAACTCTCTTCTATACTTCCGGGGATCTGACACAGAAGGCGCGCGGCACGATGCATCCGACGGACCTCGTGAAGCGTGATTTTGTTACCTGGAATCTGGACCTCAAGCAGATGGGAGTGGGAGGCGACAACTCGTGGGGCGCCAGAACGCATCCCGAGTACCTCATCCAACCGGCAAAGTACTCGTACAGGTTTGTCCTGAGGCCCTTCGACGACACAAGCGCACTGATGGAGTCTTCCAAAGAGACCCACCGCTGAGTGTCGTGACCGTCACTTACCCTGTTCAAACTTGGAGAGTGACGGTCACGAGCGGTCACGACGGGGATATTTTTTTATTGCAATAATATCATCTTCTTTGTTTGAATATAATTTTCTGTCCTCAGCTGATAAAAATAAATTCCACTTGTGAGATTGCCCGCGTTAAAAGTCACTTCATAATTGCCGGGAGCCTTTTTTTCGTTTACCAGAGTTGCGATTTCCCTGCCGCGCAGGTCGAACACTTTCAACGTAATATAACTGTTTTGTGGAATTGCGTATCGGATTTTTGTACTCGGATTAAAGGGATTGGGATAATTCGTAAAAAGTGAAAATGTGTTCGGGATATCACTACCGCGATGCTCAACGGTCGTTGGGGTAGTATTTATTAGTTGAATGAGTTCAATACCATTTCCGGTTCCCAGATTGCGGCTGTACTGTTTATCTGTAGAATTGTTCCAGTGCTCGTGTACTCCCAGACTTTGCAGCGGGATGCCATCGTTTTCCGGATCGTAAACCGTGCCTGAAGGCGGATGGTTGGCTTGGGCTGCTTCGTGGAGATAATTGTCGGGTGTGCCTGCGGGCACGACTCCCGCAGACCGTAAAAAGTCCAGCATGACCGACTCAATGGCGACGAAATCCTGACTCATGAACAAACTCGAGGCTTGCCGGCCTTTGAAGGGTGGAGCCGACCAGTACTTCGGGCGAATACTTTCACCAATAAACAGAAAAGTCTTGCCGCCCAGGTCTTTATGTCCCATAAGATCAACCAGGGCATTGTAAGTTCCCATGGGGCGCATGGGAAGGTCAGCAGTGAAATTGAGGGAGGCGACCGTCTTGTGCATAAAGAACGGACACCACCCGTGGTAATAATAAGCGTTCCCCGGTGGTGGATTGGGATGCCAGACTGAACCGAAGAAGTTCTTGGCGCAGAGTGTAACGCCTGCCAGTTCATGGTAGCGCGGCAGACATATGTTTATGAGATACTTGGCTCTTGATACCACCGTGGGCAGGCAGACCTTGCCGCTGCCTGAAACGAGGTTCGGATCGCCATAATAGACCCGACAGTTGGTATCGGGAACAACCTTTTCCCTGATACCCGGTTCGCTTCCGGGGCCGTTTTCATAATTATGTCCATCCACGCGATCTGTGGCGTCACCTTCAGCCCAGCGCACGCCGGGAAAGTCCGCATGGCAGTATTTGTAGACCGGGTCGCCATGATAAAAGTTGCAGTCATAGATGGCGATATCTGCTTCCGGTATGCCGCCCTTATTTACCAGCTGCCAGAGCATAGCATGAAGCATTTGCGGACAGGGCCGGCCATCCTGGCTGTCGGTCCATTGGTAGAAACGGGAGAAGATGTTGTTGACCTTGATGGCGATCTTGTCTCCTGCCTTATAGCCCACATCGTTTTGGTTGTAACGCGTTTTATTAAAATACTTGAAGAGAGAATCCCAGGACTTGACCGGATCGTTAATACCCGTAAGATTGAGGAGCGCTTGATCCATCATATGCTGGGCTTCCACCGGATCGGTGCGTTTATCTTCCCACCACCAGCCAGTGGTACTGCCGCGATCACAGAGCAGACTGTCGTATACCCACACGACGCGTCCGGGTTTAATCCCTTTTGCAGTACCCGCAGGAGTGTTCGCAGAATCGGTGGGGACAAAGGTTGCAGCTGTCCCCGCAATACCGGGTGTATCGCTCAAGGTAAGAACGCTCAGCAGAATCGCTGCTGCTAAACTGATCGCTCCCACCACATACCGTTGACTTTGAAACAGGTTACGAGTTCGTTGTAGAATCAATGAGGAACCGATAAGTCCCAACAACCAGACAATAAAGCCGGTGGCGAGTGGTTGTGCAACCTTTTGGCAGGGATATGTCGCACGGCTGGGCTTGGGTACAACCCGGATGAGAACCCAAATAACCGAGGCCAGGCCAAGAACAACCCAAAGCCATTTAGCTTTTCTTGTTCCTTTGTTAAGTCCGGTTATTTTTCCGGTTCGAGGACACACAGTAAACTGTTTCATGAGCAGTTGGCTGATTTTTGAAAACATGGTTATTCTCCTCCTGTTTAAACTATAATACTCCGGTGGCGATTTATGGTCCGCGTAGAGATTCACCTTCATACCAATATGAGGCGTAATAATAAATGTTGTAAAAAGCTAATACTTAAACGTTAAAGTTGAATGTGGTCAAAGTCAAGTGTACACATCACGTAATCTACCAAGGTCTGTTTTGAGCTGTTTGTCGTGAAAAATGGTAAAGAATGGTGGCCAACTGATCGGCAGGATCGAGTTCGCGGTGCTGTAAATTATTCCAACACAAAATACAAAATCCCCCAAATCCTCTGGAGGATTTATTAAACCAAATCTTTCCGCCAAACAGCATGGCGGATTTCGTTCTCTGCCTTCGGCGGATCACTCAACAATCTTCATTCTTAAATCTTCAATCTAAAATCCTCAGGAGCGGGGGGAAGAACTTATCCGAAGTCAGCCTCATTGTTGATGCTCCAATCAGCGATTTTATGTAAAAAAAGGATTGAATGCTATGATAACACAAATCGACCTCCATTTGTGAGGAATGGTGTAGCGGTCAACTTAAAAATATGATTTCACCTATATGTAAATATTTTCACTCTCCATTCTCCAAAACCAAAGATTTCTTCGTTTGAGTGGCAAATATGACTTGATATACATTTCAGGACGATTGTGTCGTTTGATTTCTATTTATTGCAGGTGCGAAAATGAGGGAAAATCTATGTTCTTCTCATTTCTTCAAAATAATCTAACATTTGGAGGCATTGTGGCAAAGGAAATCGTTGCAATCGTCATCTTTTTATTGAGCTTCATTATTCCGGTGTATGGACAATCTGTCGGTCGGGTTGAAATTCACACGTTCCACTCAAGCGCACTCGGTATCAATAAATCATATTACATTTATCTTCCGGCAAATTATGATGCGAGCAGTGATCGTTACCCGGTTGTTTATTTTCTAAGGCAGCACGAATCCGAATGGTTCGATGGGACCAGATCGGGACGTAACGGGAATACATTAAAGAATGTGTTGGATTCACTTATTGATAAAGGCTATATCGGAAAAACCATCGCTGTCGGCCCCAGCACCGGCAGCGATGACAGTCAGGTCTATGCCTGTGTGAACATGTTGCACCCGGAACTCACAACGAGCCCAGGGATCGGTACTGGGCGTTTTGAAGATTATTTTACCCGGGATCTTATTCCGCATATCGATTCGAGTTTCAGAACAATTCCGGATCGCGGACACCGCGGGATTGATGGATTTTCACTCGGCGGATTTGCATCCACCGTTCTTGCTCTCCGCAATCCACAATATTTTTGTTCTGTCGGCAGTTATGATGGTACACTCATGTGGCGCAATCTGGTGAATCTCAGCGGTGGAATTGATATGACGTGGCTTGGTGCGGTATCGGATCAGCTTTTTGGCGCAATGTTCGGTCTGCCGAGGGATGTCAACTATATGCTGCAGTTTAGTGTATTGAACATCCTGATGTCGGCAAGTCCCGAGAAACTTGATAGTATCAGATCGATCCGGTTTCATATTCATGCCGGTTACTCGACCGATCTCAGTGTTGGAAATTTATTAAGGAGTATACCGTTCGTCGATTCGCTTGCAGCAAAAGGTATCATCAATACATTTCCCGATATCAGATTAAGTCCCACCGCCATTCACACATTTGGTTATGCCGATATGCATGCAAGCATGTCGCTTATTAAACATTGGGAAACATTTCAGCGAACGACGGGCGTCAACACTCACCAAGCTGCCGTTCCTGCGAGTGCTCAATTATATCAGAACTATCCCAATCCGTTTAATCCGACAACAGTAATCGGTTATGCACTTTCAAAAAGCGGCCATGTAAGCATCAGAGTATTTGATTTACTCGGACGGGAAATTACTACTTTGGTAAACGAGGAAAAGTTTGCAGGAAAATATCAAGTAACATGGGGAGCATCACAGATACCGAGCGGTGTTTATTTTTATTGCCTGCAAGCCGACAATTACAAGGAAGTGAAAAAGCTCATCTTGCTTCGTTGATAGGCATAAAAGCTATCCTGATAAACATCGGGAGAGAGTGCAGTACTGTATACGAAAAATCCCATTGATTTATAGATCAATGGGATTTTCCTTACAGTGCGTAGGGGGGGGGATCTCCGCCTACACTGCGTTTCGGCGAGAGAGGCGAACGTGGTTCTTCATCCAAGCATTATGAAAATAAAAATCCCGGAGGATCCCGCCAGACAATCCGGCGGGCAAGCCGGTGCTTTTATATCGTTCTTCAATCTACATCCTTAAATCTTCAATCTGAAATTCTAAGTAGCGGGGGGATTCTGCGCCAGAGGCGCATGAACCTTCGGCACAGAACCCACAATCGAACAATCTCCAATCGCCGGAAAAACAAAAAACCACGGATGAACCGTGGTCAGTATTGTTCTTCATTCTAAAATCTTCAATCTTCGATCTTAGTTCTTCAATCTTTAGTAGCGGGGGCACGTACTTCTCTCTACTCTCAACAATGCATTATGTCGTAGAAATGCCGCTAGATAAAATTTCTAGGAATTAATATTGGATATTTGGAGCTCCTTTCAGCGATTTCCAGTAAAAACACAGAAATGCCGATGTTGATTGCAAGACAGTATGCGCAAAACGTATCCGTAATCCCGCCTTTTGTATACGTCCTACAGAATATTCTTTCTGTATATTTGTACTGTAATATTTAACTTGATATACGTTCAATCTATAAAGGTACACCAATGCAAAAGCGAAAACTTGGAACAAACGGTTTAGAAGTTTCGGCGTTAGGGCTTGGGTGCATGGGAATGAATTTTTCGTTTCCACCATATCCCGACAGAAAAGAAATGATCTCGCTTATTCGTTCGGCGGTCGAAAAAGGAGTGACGTTCTTTGATACTTCTCTGCAGCGAGTACACTCGTAGACGTGAACCATATATATCAAAATAAGTTTATCCAAAAATGTTTACTCTTATCTTTCTGTTGTTTGTTGTTTCTTTTTCTGATACTATTTTTAAATCATAGAAATATATTGAGTTGTTTGATTCGAGACATCTAAAGTTGCGTATGTGTTACTTTGTTCACTCTACATTGTTCTACAGCTTATCGATGAATAATACGTACTATCAAAATCGGAAGAATTTGTAAATATGGATGACATAATTTCTCCCCCCACTCCATCAAACCGAATAATATTAGCAGATGCCTTACGAGGTTTCGGACTTATGGGAATTCTCTTTTTGCATTCATTAGAGCATTTTCAATTGTTTGTCAGAGGAACTGAACTCATTGGACCTTTTTCAGAACAGACTGATAAAATTGTAATGGACGCATGTTCCTTCCTTTTCCAATCAAAAGCCTATGTCATATTTGCGCTTATGTTCGGTTTCAGTTTTTGGTTACAATACCAAAATCGCATTGAAAAAGGAAGCGACTTCACTCCGCGATTTCTATGGCGTATGTTCATTCTGCTAGGATTCGGGTTTCTTCATATGCTCGTCTATTCGGCAGATATTCTCGCCATTTACGCATTATTATCGGTGTTTCTTATTGTTTCAAGAAAATGGCCCGATTGGGTACTCGTGATTTTTGCCGCTTTTCTTTTGATAGAACCGTTCTACATGGTTCGCTTATATATCAGTTTAAACAATCCGGAAGTCTCTCTCTTTTTTAATCCACCGAGTGGATATTGGCGTCCACTTTATCCTTTAATGCAGCAAGAATCACTCCTGGAGTTGATAAAGGGGAATCTTCAATTCGGATGGAAAGCGATGCCAATCTGGTCATGGGAACATGGTCGTTTACTCCAAACGCCAGGACTCTTTATATTAGGCATGTTGGCCGCAAGAAGAAAAATCTTTACGCCGGCGTCTTTCAAATTCTATGCGATAATTTTTGTCATTTCATTATTTATTTTTCTTCCATTACATGAAGCCAGGGAACACCTCAAGGTGTGGACGGTCGATTCAGAGAGTTTTCGTCGTCAGTTACGTCTTATTCTCGAAGCATATAGCAACCTGGCACAAGCGTTTATGTGGGTGTCGCTTTTCTGTATAGTTTGGAAGTTTAAATCCGTGAATTCAGTCTTAAAAGTGCTTGCTCCATTTGGGAAAATGAGCCTTACCAATTATGTATTCATGAGTGTAATGGGAGTTTTTGCTTTTCATGGAGTAGGGCTTGGACTTTATCGTTACTTAGGAACAACAATGTCCCTTTTTTATGCACTCGCTGCGCTTGCCAGTCAACTTATTATTTCTCATGTCTGGCTCAAGAACTTCAAATACGGTCCGTTGGAGTATCTGTGGAGGAAACTTTCCTGGATCGGATACAAGAAATAATTGTCAGTTGGTTTTATTTGATCAGGATTTTGGTTCTCAAATAGAAAACAATTTCGTTGGTGTGTTACAAGGCGGATCGATTTATAAGAATAGTTGACGAATTATTAGATAGGTATTCCTAATATCTAAGATATCATCGGTCTAAGCAATAAAAGGTGCTATAATGAAATCACTGTTCTTGATTTTTGCTGTATTATTGACCTCTCATCTTTTACAAGCCCGGAACCCAGGTTCAAAATATAGTTCGCGTCCATTGCGCTATCACCCAGATAGTTCTGATTTTGTAATTACCAACGGAACACATCGGTTTAATCGGGCATTGTATGGTTCGAATACGGCTTTTCGTGTGGAAGCCGGGGACTTACCTGAATTTGCAATGTATCTTCCGGGAATGGGCGGAAATCTGCGATTCGGATTGATGAATACCAATGGTTCCCGATGGCTGATTGATGCTGGAAATATTATAGCACGATATCGTCCGGGATCTATGATTTACACTATCGCCGACCCGATGTTAGGAGATGGAAATCTGCAAGTTACTGTGTTGGCATTGGCTGATGCCGAAGGAATGATCTTAAAATTTTCATCTAACAAGATTCCTGATTCGACCTCTGTATTTTTTGCTTTCGGCGGTGTCACCGGGAAGACATTTTCACGCGACGGTGATTTGGGCATCGATCCTGAATCATCTTTTTATCTGAAACCTGAATATTGTGCTGATAACGAATTTACTATCTCTGGAAATTCATTCACTGTTTCTTATGGCTCCGGCCGCGATATGACGGAGGCTGAGCGTTATGAAAATAACTACAAGCCAACCAAAGAAGAACTTGAAGCGACCCGTTTGAAAAGCAAAAAGAAGCTAATTGGTGTTTTCCCATCTGGGAGCTTGGTCAAAATATCGGATGCTGGGAGTCAAGTATCTCCGAACGATTTCTATGCATCTGAATCAACCACATGTCCTGCGCTAACAGGAAAATTTGTTTTGAAATCAGGAGTCGATCAATATTTAATAATCGCGAAACCAGATTCTTTTCAACTGCCTGAATACCATCTATTGAATGATTACTTTGATAAAGCTGAACTGCGACGGAAAGTAATTGCAGACCGCGTTCAAATCCACACACCTGATCCTTACATCAATACCGTCGGTAGTGCGCTGAGTGTTGCTTCTGATGCGATCTGGGAAGAACCATCTTATTTGCATGGTTCTATTGCTTGGCGCATAAGACTTAATGGCTGGCGGGGTGCCAGCACTGCCGATGCATTGGGCTGGCACGACAGGGCAGAAATGCATTTCAGTGAGTATGCCCAAGCACAATATCTTGAACCTTCATCGGGACTCAGTGTCCCCGATCCGGGAACCAATTTAACCCGTCAACAGCCAAAAGAGGGAAATGCAATTTATACCGAAGGGTATATCAGTCGTACTCCCGGAAAAATATCGAAGCCCCACCATTATGATATGAATTTAATTTTTATCGATCAGCTGTTACGTCACTTTAACCACACAAGCGATACATTCTATGTAAGGCAATTGTGGCCAACCATCAAACGTCACTTAGCATGGGAAAAACGTTGTTTCGATGGAAATAACGATGGGCTTTACGATGCCTATTGCTGTATTTGGGCGAGTGATGCATTGCAATACAGCGGGGGTGGCGTAACCCATTCATCTGCTTACAACTATTTTGCGAACAAAACCACTGCTCGTTTAGCAAAAATAATTGGTGAAGACCCATTGCCGTATCAGTCGGAAGCCGATAGGATACTAAATGCCATGAACCGGCAACTCTGGATGCCCGATAAAGGATGGTTTGCCGAGAGTAAGGATTTGCTGGGGCTTCAGAAAATCCACCCGGCAGCAGCTCTCTGGTCAATTTATCAAGTCATAGATTCAGATGTTTCTGATCTTTTTCAGGCTTGGCAATGCTTGCGTTACATCGACACTGAAATTCCGCATATCCCAATCAATATCACGGGCATTTCGGGAGATTATTACACAATGTCGACCACCAAATGGATGCCGTATTCCTGGTCGATTAATAATGTAGCTTCAGGTGAAATATTTCACACGGCTTTGGTTTACTGGCAAACAGGCCGCAATGACGAGGCATTCCGCATCGCTAAAAGTTCATTGCTCGATTACATGTATTTGGGAAGCAGTCCGGGCAATTTTGGTCAACTGTCATTCTATGATGCCTACCGGGGTGAACTGTACCGCGATTTTGCAGACGGCATCGGGATTGCATCACGTGCTCTGATCGAAGGTTTATTCGGCATTCGTCCGGATGCTTGCAACGGAAAATTGTTGATAAATCCTGGATTTCCATCTGATTGGAAATTTGCAAGCATAAAAATTCCTGATATTTCAATAGATTTCAAGAGCGAAGACAATATCGATTCTTACTCTGTTGAAACAAGATTATTCAAAGATTTGAAACTGGTTTTGAATGTGAAAGCACGTCTCGATCATGTAAAAACGGTTGCTGTGAACGGTCAATCTGTGGAATGGAAAATAGTATCCGGAACCATTGGTCAACCCGAGATAGAATTGACTTGCGTGCCGTCTGAAAAGCAGGAAATTAAAATTGAGTGGATGGGTAAAAGACCGGAAACGAAAATACTTCCAGTTTGTTATGCTAAAAATGAAAAGTTTGAGATAACAACTCATTATGCAATTATCAGCGGGTTATATGATCCTCAGCAAATATTTCAGAACCCGAAAACCAATCCACATTCGCTGCAGGCAACTGTTACAGGCGAAACAGGAAACAGAACTGCCTTTATCAAAATCCATCAGGGTGAAATGACATGGTGGATGCCCCTGGAGTTTGAGGTTAGGGAAGCAATTGAAATCATTTCAGAGAAGAATCAACCATCAGGAATGCTAAGTGTTAAAGTTCGAAATAACGCTTCAAGTACTTTTAAAGGGACTGTGAAAGTGAATGGATTTGTACGAACACTGAAGATTGGAAAATATTCTGAATCCTCAGAGATAACAGTTCCAGAAAAATATTTAACGGTTGGGAGCAATCAGGTTGAAGTCATTTCTAAAAAATCAGGCTCTTCCAAAATCATTACAAATTGGAACATAACAAAAAAGGCTGTTGCCAAATACGAAACGATTGATTTGAGCAAACAGTTTAACGATCAGGTTCCCAGTATTTTCAAAAATAAATATCTTTCGCCCCGCTCGCCTTATCCAACATTAGCCCTTCCAACGCAGGGAATTGGTGATTGGTGCTCATTTAGCAGAACCGCAGAAATTGACGATTCCGGATTACGATCCCAGGCGGGTGTCTCTAACCAAATCACACTTCCGCAGGGAATACCTTTTGCGACACCAGGAGCGCCGAATGTATCCAATATTCTGTTCACATCGCAATGGGACAATTATCCCCATGAAGCGAGCGTACCGCTTTCGGGCAAGGCATCGCACGTTTATCTGCTAATGGCCGGTTCGACCAATCACATGCAAAGCCGGTTCCAGAATGGAGAAGTTGTCATCGAGTATTCCGATGGAACATCGGATAAGCTGGTCCTGTGTAATCCTGAAACATGGTGGCCCATTGAACAGGATTATTACGACAATGGTTTCGCTTTTAATACGGGTGTAGATCAGCCAATTCGTGTACACTTAAAAACCGGTGAGGTAAGAACAACACCATATCAGGTATTGAATAAAAATAAAAGCAACAAGATAGATGGCGGGGCAGCTACCGTTCTCGATTATCCTTTACATCCAAAGAAAGAATTGCGGAGGTTACATCTGAAAACAATTGCCAACGATGTTGTTATAGGATTAATGGCTCTTACTTTAGAACGATAAAAAAATGAATTTGGACTATCATAAAAAGATCATAGAGCTCGTTTACCTACAATAAAGGTATGGCTCAACATCCAATCCATTTAACTTTAATTTATCGTATTGTAATCATGTTGGTAGTTCTTTCAATTTCATGTCAAAGCCAGCAACCTGGGTGGCTTAAATTACCAACGAAACAAACCCCTGGAGCCGCTGGTGATGGATGTGTAACAGTGTTAATTCTTACGACCTGCACGCCGCCATGGAATCCTATTCCAAATCGGGATTGGGCGGGCTGGAAATCACACCGATCTATGGAGTGCATGGGTATGAGGATACATTCATCAAATTCCTTTCTCCAGAGTGGATGAATAATCTCAATTACACCCTTCAGGAAGGAAAACGCCTCGATTTGGGTGTCGACCTGGCAATGGCATCAGGCTGGCCGTTTGGGGGTCCCTGGGTTACACCCGATGATGCATGTAAGTATATAGTTGTGAAATCATATTTATTGAAAGAAGGCGAACAACTTCAGGAAATAGTTGTAATGATACAGACACCACTGCTTCGTACAGTTCGGCTCAATAATCTCACCATGGAGCAGTTGAAATTTCCTATCAGTCTAAACGAAGACAGTTTACAGAACTGGGTAATTGATCAGGTTCGCTTTCCTAAAGCCATGCCCCTTCAGGTGCTGATAGCCTATTCAGATAAAGGGGAAATTATCAATCTGACATCGAACGTTGACAGTGAGGGAAAGCTTCATTGGACTGCCCCGGCTGCTATATGGAAACTCTATGCCGTTTTCGAAGGCTGCAATGGCAAAATGGTTGAACGCGCCGGGCCGGGTGGCGAAGGTGATGTGATCGACCAGTTCTCGGCAAAATCAATGGATCGCTTACTACCTAATTGGCACATCGTTCGCAATCGCTTTCGTTGCATTCGTAGACAACAACTGGCTTCAGCATCCGACGCTGATTCCTGCAATCATCTTCGGTGTCGTTACAGTTTTGGCGCCGTTCTTGATCGTGCAATCATCACTTGGATTCGGAATTGCTGTATCAAAGTCACCAAATCCTTTGCAGGCAAGACTTCGTAGTTTGATGAATCATACTGCATTTAGCGTAGGTCTTTACTTTTTTGCGTTGTTAATCAACTGGTTGTTACCGGCATATACTTAACATTGTATTTCTGCAGCAATACTTATACATCATCCCGATACATCACAAAATACAAAATCCCCCAAACCATCTGGAGGATTTATTAAATCAATTCACCATTCTTCATTTTAAAATCTTCAATCTTAATTCTTCAATCTTTAGTAGCGGGGGGACGAACTCATCCGAACTCAGTCTGATTGTTGTGGCTCCGTTCAGCGATTTTATCTAAAATATTGGGATTGAATGCTATGACTTTTCATTTCAATCTCTATTGGCTTGTTGCAATGTTTGTTGTATTGGCTATCTCAATGCCCGACAGAGTTATACTTCTTGTTGGTGCAAGAATTGCAATCGAAGCGCGAATGGGAATACGAGCATGGATGAGGAAAAAAAATCTCAAATGTCTGTGACAATAGCCTCTGACTACTCCGAATGATCCATATGGATGCTCGAGATTATTCATGCTCTGACAAATGATGGATCATTTTTTATAAATCTTTGATTTTGTACCAACTGATATTCACACCTGTGTGATTTATCCTACGCACGGCATCTCAATAATTCGAAAAACCTCTAATAACTACAATAATCCACACTTTTACATTCTGTAAAAATATATATTTCATTAATTTTCTCTTGCCTTACGAATACTATTTATTATATTTGATATAGAAGAATAACGAAGGAATGTGTCATGTATAACGTAAGTTAAATAAGGTGTTAATAAGATTAATTTTTGAAACTAAAAATAAACGAAAGTTGAGCGATTGCTTGAAAATCCGATGTGTCGCCTAAGAGTTTAGATGACTTTGGTAAAGCATAGGTCATTATCCCGAAGGAAATTTTACGTGACCAATAATTATTTCGTGAAAACAGCAGTATATATTTTATGTGTAATAGGGGCATCATCCCGACTTTGCGCACAGGAGGGATGGAATCGCCTACCTCAAGTCCTCCAACGTATCACCTCTCCGGAATTTCCTCATCATGATTTCGATATCACAAGGTATGGAGCCATCGGTGATGGTCAAACCGATTGCAGTTTTGCTTTTAGAAAAGCGATAGAAACATGCAATGCTCAGGGTGGGGGTCGTGTCGTGGTGCCAAAGGGCACATTTATCACAGGCGCTCTTCATTTGAGAAGCAACGTGAATCTCTACGTTTCGAAAGATGCTGTTATACAATTTATCGTCGATCCAAAAAAGTATTTGCCTGTAGTGTTCTGTCGATGGGAGGGCGTCGAATGTATGAATTACTCTCCGTTGATCTATGCGTTTGAACAAGAGAACATCGCTATTACCGGTGAAGGTATTCTGGATGGACAGGCCGACGATGAACATTGGTGGAAGTGGAGGGGAAGGAAAGACGGAGGGAAGGATTGTCAAAACGAAGCACGCAACAAACTCTTCGAGATGGGAGAGAACAATGTACCGGTAACGGACCGAATCTTTGGCGAGGGTTCCTACCTTCGACCGAATTTCTTCGAGCCGTATCGCTGTAAGAATGTGCTGGTGCGGGGAGTGACATTCGTAAATTCACCCATGTGGTTCCTCCATCCCGTTTTATGCAAAAATGTATCCTTTCTGAATGTAACAATCGATGGTCTTGGTCCCAATAATGACGGCATCGACCCTGAATCCTGCACGGATGTGCTCGTGAAGAACTGCTTCCTGAATAATGGCGATGATTGCCTGGCAATCAAATCCGGAAGAAATAATGACGGTCGGCGTGTCAATATTCCCTGTGAAAATATTGTCATACAAGGCTGCACAATGAAGAATGGCCACGGCGGTGTTTCCATTGGCAGCGAGATCAGCGGCAGTGTGCGCAACGTGTATATCGAAGATTGTACGATGGATAGTCCAAATTTGGACCGGGCACTTCGCATCAAGACGAATGCAAAGCGCGGCGGTGTTGTAGAAAAAGTATATCTCAGAAACAGTAAGGTCGGACAAGTCGCAGAAGCGGTGATCAAAGTTGATTTCTATTATGAAGAAGGTGAAACGGGTCATTTCAACCCTGTCGTTCGGGATATAGAAGTAAAGAATCTCGAATGCGACAAAAGCCGGTTCGCAGTATGGATTCGTGCGTTTGAAAAATCTCCGGCGACAAATATTACGATTGAAAATTGTTCGTTCCAGCATGTTGAAGAGAAAAACGTGTTAGACAATGTTCGGAACCTCAGTATGGTCGGTATAAAGATGTCGATGGCGGCGAAACCAGCAGGCAAATAAGAGTATCGAGGTTTACAAATCATCGTTGTCGTATAGGAACAAGGAGTTCAAATGACAGATCACAACCTACCGCGAGCATGGTGTATCGGTGTGTTAATTCTTTTAACAATCAGCACGCTCTTTGCACAGAACGCCGGCAAGATCTCAGGCATAATAACCGATGCTCAAACCGGTGAACCGCTCATCGGTGCGAACATTCTTGTCTTGGGAACCAGTCTCGGCGCGTCGACGGATATCAATGGCAATTTCTTTATCCTCAATATCCCTGCCGGGAAGTACGATGTACAAGCTTCGATGGTGGGGTATGAAAAAGTAATTCAACGAGGTGTGATCGTGAACTCCGACCGAACCACCAATGCCGATTATAAACTGATGGCAACAGTACTGGAACAGGAAGCAATGATTGTTGAAGCAACACGTCCGGATGTAGAACGGGAAAAGACATCGACGAGTGTCGTGATCCGGACGGAAGATGTGCAGCAGCTTGCAGGTATGCACACGGTCAGCGATGTCATCGGTCTTGCTGCGGATGTGATGGATGGCCATTTCCGCGGTGGTCGTTCGAATGAAGAATTATATGTGTTGCAGGGTATGGGCATTACCAATCCTCTGGATAATTCTCGGGCGATCGTTCCTATCATGAGTGCTGTAGAGGAGGTGGAAGTGATCACAAGCGGTTTTGGAGCGCAATATGGCAATGCACAATCGGGTGTGATTAATATAACAATGAAGGAAGGAAAATCGGATAAATGGAGGAGTTTTTCTGAAGTCCGGCTCCGCGCACCGGCACGTAAACATTTTGGGGCGAGTGTCTATGATGTAAGTGCAAATAGATATTTACAAACGTATTCAAACATTGATGAATGGGCAAAACACTATGGTACCGTGATACAGACTCAGCTTGGTCAAGATTCGCTGTTAAAAATTGCCACTGCAAGGTTAAGCTGGCAGCAAGCCCGACGTGGGATGAACCGCACCTACGGGAATGAAATTGATAATTCAGTTGAAGTGTCCGCCGGGGGGCCGATCAGTGAAAATATGCGCATGTTCATTGCGCTCAGCAATAATACAGAGTATCCCACCTTCCCTGCCGAGCACCCGGATGCCAGTTATCAAGTGATGGGAAATATCGTAACCGATTTGGGCGGAAGTGCTTCTCTGAGATTGAGCGGCGCTTACGCACAATCGAAAACCAACGATATGGATGTGCAGGATTCAAATAACTTTTATCGTTTTTTGTGGAATCTGATATCGGGCATAGGGTATTCCAGTGAAACCAATCTTCAGTTGGGACTTCGATTTACACAGGCCCTGAGCCAGCGAACATTTTACGAAATAAAACTCAATATGCTCAGTTTAGATGACCAGTCAGGGAGTGGAGTGTATGCTCCAGACTCGGTGCTGAATTCGGTTATTGGAAACTGGTTTGGAAAATTAAATCCGCAGCCTGATAATTTTACAGAGGGGCCTAATAGCGGTGGATTGACGAGTCAAAATACAAAAACATATTCTTTGGATGCTTCTCTGACAAGTCAAATTACCCACTCCCATTTACTGAACGCTGGACTTCAGGCGAACATCTACAATTTGAAAATAGAGAGATGGGGCAAACGCGGTATCACGGGAAACGTACGGCCATATTTTATGGGATATAAAGCGAATCCGATAGAAGTAAGCTTGTTTATTCAGGATAAAATGGAATTCCAGGGGATGATTGCAAATATCGGTATTCGGTATGATCTCTGGAATCAAAACAGAATGTATCATGGAGATCCGTTTACGAATCAAATGTCTGATACAGGAAAAGTGAAATCTCCCATTCTCAGCAATCTTCAACCAAGAATTGGGATATCATTCCCTGTGTCAGTAACGACGGTCTTCCATCTGAATTATGGCTCCTTTATGCAGCGTCCATCTTTCCAATATATGTATAGTTATCAACCAGACAATGCCGCTCCAGGAACAGGTACATTTGGCAACCCTTCTTTGAGAGCACAGGTAACCTATATGTATGATGTTGGTGTCACGCAGGGATTAGGCGAAGGATTTACATTCGATGCGAGCGGTTATTATAAAAATGTGAAAGACCAGGTCGAACAGGCGATTTATTATTTTAATTACAGTTACTCTTCTTCAGGAGTTCCCATTCCCGGCGCCACGTACACGACGTATATCAATCGAGACTATGCCGATATCCGTGGATTTCGCTTCGCTCTTTCAAAAAGAAAAGGAAATTTCACGGGGGATATCAACTATCAATATAGTGTTGCCACCGGCAAGAGTGCCGGTGTTGGCAATGCAATTCCAGTCATTGGAATAGAGGGTGAGGATAAGAATAATCCATTGAACACCGTCCCCAAGAAAGACGTTCTTTTAAATTTTGATAGGACGCATAATCTTGTTGTCAATCTTGGATATCATACTGATGAAAACTGGGGGGTTAAAATAGGGAATTCATATCCACTCGGTAATATCACGTTTGCAGTAAGCTCGCGTGCAAGTAGCGGCAGGCCATATACATATAATCCGGTGGGGAATTCATCAGGCGAATCTGCCACAATGAATATGCGCATGCCCGCAGAATATAACACGAATATAAAACTCACAAAAAGAATGAAATATTTCTTAGGGACATCGGCATCGATCTATATTGAAGTATTTAATCTTTTTGATAATAAAAAATTGAACTACGATTATATCACCGGTCTTACTTCGGCATATTTAACCGATTACCAATCCAAGCCAATCGGTGCACCCGACGGAATACTCTATAACGATGGGACGATTAAAGGGAACATGCAATACGGGTTCGATCATTCTTTCGTGTTGTATGCAAACGAACCACGTTCGTTCACATTGGGTATCACCGTTGACTTTTAACCATTTAACTAAACGGGAAAAGTTATGAACTCAGGAGCTAAAATTATTTTCATTCTTCTTGTATCATCTTCAATAGCTCTCGGTCAATTGACGAGGGATTATAAAACCCATACGCGGGGGATGCTCTGGGAAACAGTCTTTAATACAGGAGAAATTGGAAGAACATACGATGACGGTGAAGCAGGAAGCCGTCCGGAATTCCATGCGATGGAATGGCCGGGAAATTCTGCTTTTAAACTTGGAGATCAAAAATTCGATGGCTTTTACAATTCCTTTGGCGGCGGAATATGGATAGCAGGTGATACAGGAAAGGCAGGGAATCGACAATATTTTAAACTCTCCAATGGCGGTGTGGTGGAATGTGGAATGGTTTCCGATAACAATGGAAGGCCAACGACGGTCGAAGGGATTTTTAGCTATCCCATCTCCATTGAGAAGACCACAAATTATCCTTTAAACGAGGATGGTTCGATTAATTCAGGTTACAAACCAAATGAAGCGGAAGAAATTATCAAAGCAAGCTGGGATACTCCCATTGGTATAACGGTATATCGTACCAGCCGTGCATGGAGCTTCCCCGACTTTGATGATTTCATAATCTATGAATATGAATTGGTCAATACCGGCAACAGGCTGCCGGCAGGTTCCTCGTATGATACATTATATGAAGCAACGGTGACGTTTGCGTATGCGGTCTGCCCCTCGATGGTTGCCTATCAACGGCAATATGGAAGGTGGTCGTCCGGTGATATGAACAGTGAGGATATGTACGGGCGGTTTGACCTGAAGCGCTGGTTGTGGTACGGTCATAACCGGACCGGCAAACCCGATCCGACATATTTTTCACAATGGGCAAGTACAGGTGAAAACGGAGGCGGACTCACAGGCCCGGCATCTGTCGGATTTATGCCGTTGTATTATGACCGCGCCCATCTTGCAAGATACGCGACAATTCCAAAGACTCAATTCTATGTGAACACCACCGACGGTATCGACGATAACAATTATATTTGGGATGCATACATCGGTGGCAGGCCTGCGGCAAGTGCACGATTAAAACAACCTTATCTCACGCGAACGGACAATACAAATTTTCAGCCGGAAAAAGCTGCAGATTGGCTTAATGGAAAACTCTCGCGAAAAACACAGCCGTTTATTCCAGGCAGACTCCAATTAAAAAATCAGACCATCCAAGACACGAGCAAAATTGGATGGAATTGGATTGGACGGGCACAAATGGTTGTCACACAGGCATATACACAGGCTTGTTCAAAAGCGTACGGTTTCGGCCCTTATGTTATACCGCCACACGATACCGTTCGGTTTGCAATTGCTGAAGTAGCAGGGTATGGTCCTGGTGTTGCATCCGACAGTCTCTATGAAGATTTTGGCGGAGGAACAGGAGATACACCTGTTGAACCGGGACCATTTTTCCATCCAGTTCCAAGCTGGTATAATGAAATTTCATATCCCTATCTCAATAAAACTGCCGGATTAAGTATGGGAAGTACCTATTTGCAGACTAATCCGCTTCCTTCATATGTGAATTCGAATGTCATCTCAATGCGTCAGGTTGCCGATCGGGCAATTCAGATGTATAAAGGTGGCTCGGTAATTAAATATGATACAATTAAAAATTATGATCCGCGGTTCAATCCTGCAAGAGGGGTGTATGCTCCTGCGACTATCCCATGTCCCTCGCCTGTGACTCAGGTTACCGTAGAAAAAGATTGTTTAACGCGGATTACATGGGGGCCCGATGTGGAGTCTCTGACGAGATCGACCACCGGGTTTACCAATATGCATGCACCGTTGAGCTATTATCAGGTGCTTCGTTCGGTGAGTGCGATC
>RPQN01000027.1 GCA_003819715.1 Ignavibacteriota bacterium
ATCGAGGAACCGCAATAGCGCAAGAATATCACCGGTGACCCTCCGGCCGCGAATGTCGAGGCTGCTGTGCGAAACAAATCGGATATGTGCGCTGTTCAGCCATCCGCTGACTGCCACGACATGTTCATTCTTCGGCGTCAGGATAGTGATATCGCTGTACCGGTAACCGCGTTGTTCACAGCAATCCCGGATAATGTCCAGAATCTTCGCACGCTGCTGTTCCTGCGCTTCGTCTTTTTCAAACGACACCACCTCGACATATCCTTTGTTCCGGTTAATCTCATTGACATTCTGTTCAAAGGTAGACAATCCGCTGGCACGCGGTGCTTCGCCGTCGACGACGAAGGGCACGACGGTATGAAACACTGTTTTATCGAAGTCGAGAATCTTCTCGAAACTCCGGTAATTCGTTTTCAATTCCAGTACGTGAGGAGGAGCGGACGGAAACACATTGTCCTCCATAGTGCTTTTCATGATGCGCCAATCGGCGTGACGAAATGCATAGATGGATTGTTTGGTATCGCCGACCACAAACAGGCTGCCCTGTTTCGAAAGGGCTTCGGCAAACAGCGGCTTGAGTGTTTCCCACTGCACCGGAGCGGTATCCTGAAATTCATCGATGAGATAATGAGAGATGGTATCGCCGAGATAAAAATAGACCTGAGGTACGATTTCTTCTGAAATAAAATGACGAAGTATACGGTTGACATCGGGAAGCTGCACCTGGCCGCTTCGCCGCATCATCCGGTCAATCGTGCCCCGGAATAAATTATGCGCTTCGATCGACGGCCGGTAAAAATGGTATGCCTGGGTGACCACATATTCTCCGGCAAGCTCATCGAACCTGTCCAGAAGGGGAAGAAAACGCCGGCTCCACTCCTCCGTTTTTTCTTTTTCCTCTTTTGATTTTCCCGTTTTCACGGGTTTATGAACGCTCTTCAATTCAATGAGTTTATCCACATCTCCGCCTTGAGCAGCGGCCACCGCATTTTCGAAATACCTGCTCATCTCCAGTCCGGAATTCCGGACAAGCCCGGTGAGTTCGTGAAACACATCCAGGAGTTCCTTGCGCAGGGTGCTCACGTGATGACCGCCATCCACCGTCGTCAGGATATCTTTTGATTGTGCGCTCAAGGTATTGTACAGGCGGCGGACTTCATCGGAAAGTTTTTGATAAGGATCCCATATATATTTTGAGGATGTATTCTGGCTCTCGATATAAATATCCGTCAGTTCTTCAAGCAGTTTCTGTTTTGAAGGATCGGTTGCAAGCTCGCGTGCAAACTGATCAAATGCCGCATCCAGGATAGCCGCGTTGTTCAGAACAATTTCAATCGAGGGCGAATACCCGAATTCCAGCGCCGAGGCACGGAACACACGGGCCATAAAGCTGTCGATGGTCTGTACCTGGAACGCGGAATAGTCCTGCAGAATGGTTTCCAGTAATTCACCGCAGCGGATGCGAAGGTCCGGACGATTTATTGACACCAGCGGACTTAATTGATCAAGTATCGTGTTGTCGCCATGGAATGCCTTTTTGAGATATTCCAGGACGCGCTGACGCATTTCCGCTGCGGCATTCCTGGTGAACGTCATTGCCAGCACATTGTTCAGCCGGTTGTTCGGGACCTTCTTCGAGAGCAGGAGCTGGAGAATTTTCAACGTGAGCGTATGTGTTTTCCCCGATCCTGCCGATGCAGAAACGATGGTAAAATCGGGGAATCGAAGTTCGGTATCGTTTAAGAGAATGGGGGCCACAGATAAATTTTTAATTTCTCAATTAAATATTGGATTCTCTCTGTCATAAAACCATTTTATTGGATTGTTGATAATATAATCACGGATGTGTTGTAGACCTTTTTCGTCGCGAATGATGTGTTCATAAAATCCTGGCTGCCAGCGAAATTCATTCGATCCAATTCGCCGGCATTCTCTCGTCACGGCAGCTTTATACGTTCGTATAATGACCGACAATGTTCCTTTTTTCGGCGATATTATCGCAGAGGAATCTTTCGTAGAGACGTTCAATTGAACGTCTCTACCTCGTTGATCATTTATTATAATAATTCCGTGAATATGGTTCGGCATTACAATAAATTCATCCAATGTAACATAATGAAAATGATCCGGAATTTGTTCCCAGCACTTTTTAGCAATATTACCAACATTCGACAAATTCATAATTTCTTGTTCCACATCCCCCAATATGCATTCATGATTGCGAACACATATCGTTGCAAAATAATCACCTGGGTGGGAATAATCATACCCTTTCAATCTCGTTGATTCGATCCGAAATGTGTTTTTAAATAATGTCATGTTACCCCCTTTGTAGAGACGTAATATATTACTTCTCTACAACAACAAACATTATTACGATTCTACCCTGTAATTTTATTTCCCCATCACCTTTTTCACAATCGCATCAATGAGATTCTTCCCGGTACTGTAGGGATGTTTCATTAAACGTCCCTACGTTTGAAAAGAAAATATAAATCATTTACATCAGTCCCCGCTTCTTCAGCAAGGGTTCGATGGTGGGCTGCTTGCCCCGGAATTTTACATAGAGCGTCATCGGGTCATCCGAACCGCCGCGCTCGAGAATATTTTTCATAAACGATTGCGCGGTGGCCTGGTCAAAGATCCCTTTTTCCTTGAATGCTTCAAACGCATCCGAATCCAGGACCTCCGCCCAGAGATAGCTGTAATATCCTGCTGCATAACCTCCGATGATATGCGAAAAATACATGCTGCGGTACCGCGAAACAATTTCAGGCATCAGCCCGATCTTTCCCATGGATTGATTCTCGAAAGCGACCGCATCAACCGAGCCCGTATCGGTCAGCATATGCCAGTCCATATCGAGGAACGACGCTGCGAGATACTCCACCGTCGCGAAGCCCTGATTGAACTTCGCACTGTTTGTGATCTTATCGATAAGGCTTTGCGGAATGACATCGCCGGTTTTATAATGGAACGCGTACGTCCGGAGAACTTCCGGCTCCATGGCCCAGTGTTCCATAATCTGGGACGGGAGTTCAACAAAATCCCTTGCAATCGGAAGTCCGGGATACGTGACGTTGGAGAGCAGGCCTTGCAGCGCATGACCGAATTCATGAAACAGCGTTTCCACTTCGTCAAGGCTCAGGAGCGCCGGCTGATCCCCGGCAGGCCGGGAGAAATTGCCGACATTATAAATGAGCGGCGTGACGTTCTTTCCGCCGACATATTTCTGCCTCCGGAAACTGCTGCACCAGGCTCCCGCACGTTTGCCCGAACGCGGAAAATAATCCGAGTAGAAAATACCGAGGTGCGACCCGTCGCTTCGTTTTACTTCGAACACGGACACTTCATCCATATATTTCGGAATATCATTTCGTTCGACGAACTGCAGTCCATAGAGCTTGTGCGCGACATCGAAAGCGCCTTTTCGAACGTTCTCCATCTGGAAATAAGGGCGCAGTTCATTCTCATCAAGATCGTACCGCTCTTTGCGGACTTTTTCAGAATAGTACCACCAATCCCATGACGCCAGCTTGAATGTGCCGCCTTCCTTATCAATGATCGACTGCATATCGTCCCGCTCTTTTTTTGCAACCTTCACTGCAGGATCCCACACGTTCCTGAGCAGGTCATAGACTGCTTGCGGAGTTTTTGCCATGTTGATTTCCAGCCGGTAATCGGCAAAGGTTTTGTATCCAAGCAGGTTCGACCGCTCTACACGGAGCGCTGCAATGCGGGAGATGATCTTTTTATTGTCATACTCGTTGTTGTTATCGCCGCGTTTGATATAGCCGGTATAGAGTTTTTCACGGAGGCTTCGATTCGCCGCAAACGTGAGGAACGGCAGCATGCTCGGTTTCTGCGTCGTAAAGACCCACCTGCCGTCGAGCTCTGCGGCGGCATCGATCGAACTTTGCGGCAATCCGGCCAGGTCTTCTTTTTTTTCAACCACCATTTTGAAATTGTTCGTTTCCTTGAGAACATTATCATTGAATTTCAGCGAGAGCATGGAAAGTTCTTCGTTGATCTTCCGGAACCGCTCTTTCTGTTCCGACGAAAGATTTGCGCCGCCGCGGATAAATCCTTTGTACGTATTCTCGAGTAAACGCAGCTGTTCCGTATTCAAGCCAAGTTTTTCCCTCCCGTCATAGATCGATTTGACTCGGAGAAAGAGCTTTTCGTTCATATTGATATCATCGCTGTGTTTCGATTCCAGCGGCGACACGGCAACGGCAATTTTTTGAAGTTCGTCATTGTTATTGGCCCCGCGGACTGCCGAAAAGACATTGTCGACTTTTTCCAGGAGCGCCCCGGTGCGGGCAAACGCTTCGATCGTATTCTTAAAATCCGGCGGCTGCGGATTATTGACAATCGCATCAACTTCCTTCATCTCCCGGTTCATCCCTTCGAGAAATGCAGGCATATAATGTTCGGTCCTGATGAGATCGAATGGTGGGGTTTGGAACGGCGTCTGATACTCTCCAAAGAACGGATTTATGCCTCGGGACTCTTTTTCCTGCGATGATAACGAACCTATCAGATAACAACAGCATGCGAGCGTGAAGATCAATATCCTCATGATGAATGGTCCTTTTAAAACGTGAGATGGTTAAAATCGCTTTGGCTACAATATCGGAATTCCTTCCAAGGAAAGCACCATTTTAATAAATTTTGGCATTGTCCGAGCAACTTTCTTTCCCTTTGTGCATCTTCTATAGGAGCGGGGAAAATCCGGAAGCGTCAACGTCACCTTTCGCAGTGCAGAAAGAATTCGCAGTGAGGACAGATACCGAATTAATTCAGCTTTTACATCAGGGCGACCGGCAGGCATTTGCTGATTTATACGAGCATCATAAATCTGCAATTTTCCGTTATTGCCAGCGTATGCTGAATGATTCCGGCGCCGCGGAAGATGCGACACAGGAAACATTTATTAAGATGTATGCGAATATCCGGCTGCTGCAAAAAACCGAATCGTTTCTCTCCTGGTTGTTCAGTATTGCACGGAACGAAGTCATGATGCACATCCGGAAGCAGCGGCGGAACGGTGCTCAAGGCAATGATGATGTCTGGGATGAAACGACTCCTTATGAGTTGATGGTTTCTGCCGAAACAAAGGAAATTGTTCAACGTCTTCTTCAAAATTTGAAAAGTGAATACCGGGAAGTCCTTCTCCTGCGAGAGTACGAACAGCTATCGTATGCTCAGATTGCAGAGATTACGTCGAACACGGAAAGTTCGGTCAAGTCGCGCCTGTTCAAGGCGCGCAAAGCATTGACACAGCGATTAAAACAATATTATCAATAAATGAATGTCAACCCCGAATATGGAAATGAGGAATTTGAGAAAACGACAGCACGATTCCGACAGGATGGATGCGGGATTGGTAAAATGATTTTCATGAGGTGAATTATGAATTGCGAACGGTATCAGGAATTTATCAGCCAGTTCATCGACGGTGAATTGGACAACATTAACGAATCAGATCTGTTTCGGCATCTCGGTTCCTGCGAGTTGTGCCGGACATTTTTCAAAAATGTTATCTCATTACGAAGTTCATTAGCCGCCCAATCCCCCGCGGTCGTCCCCGTTTCCATGGACCAGCGGGTGCTCAATCCATTATCCCGGAATATCAAACGGCCGGCGCTTCAAAATTTCCTTTGGCTTCAGGGGAAAGCGCGGTATTCATTCCGTGTCGTCG
Organism: Ignavibacteriota bacterium; assembly: GCA_003819715.1. Classification (GTDB taxonomy): domain Bacteria; phylum Bacteroidota; class Ignavibacteria; order UBA10030; family UBA10030; genus Fen-1298. The sequence continues at coordinate 5,705 of RPQN01000027.1, forward strand.
GACTGGCAGTCGTCTTAACGGCGCTCACGAGTATTTTTGTATCTTCACTCTGGTACACCTCTCAACAACCGCAACGGACGATCGTCTGTCTGACTCCGCTTCCGGAAGTGGAAGTCAACGGATATGTCGTTGTTGCCTCATCACCAACGAAAGGATTCAACCAATGAAAAAAAATATATTCATCGTCACATGCCTGCTGGCTCTCTCCGGGCTCATGAGTATCGCTTCAGCACAAACGAAGTCACTGCCGCCATCCGACAAGGAAATTCCGTTCGATAAGGAGCCCCGTGTCATAAAACAGGTGAACACGGAATACCCGTCGAGCATGCTCAGCGGCGGCTGGGAAGCAACGGTTTATATGAAAGCATTCATCGATGTAGAGGGCAATGTCACCGATGCGAAAAGCGAAAAGATTCAGGTCACTGCCGCCAGGACGGACGATCAGCATGATGCCGCGGGCACGAAACAAGCCGATGGCAAAGCATTTGAAGAAGCGGCGTATGCTGCAGTCAAACAATGGAAGTTTTCACCGGCTCAAATGCAGGGAAAACCTGTCGCCGTGTGGGTCACGATTCCATTCCGATTTAAGTTGAGCGGAAAAGGCCCCTCTCCAGTGAATGAGGCAGACCGGGAGAAAATGGAAAAGGCCATGGAATCCATCAAGACAACCATTGAGAATATTCTCAAAGGCACGGATTTAGAAAATGCCAAAAAGAAGGTCAGTAAGGATGCCATGCTCATCGCTAATACAAAAACGGAGAACCTGTACAGCGTTTTGAACGGAGAACACAAGGAGTTGCGCCTGAACGAAGGGAAAGAAGCGAAACGCACCAATATCAATGTGAAAGTGTATGATAAAGGGAAATCGGCGCTGATCGTGTGGACATCGGAACTTCCCGGAAAGAAAAACAAACGGATCCACTCCATCATGCTCTCTTTGACTGCAGAAAACACGTGGCAGATCACTCACTGGCACGTCAGCTGGTAACCGCAACAAAGAACTTGGCTGTCGGTCCCGCCGCAGCAGTGTTGCGGCGGGACTCCTGACAAAAAGATTTTTTATCCGCGTCCCTTAATGGGCAATTTTTTATCCTGCCGGTGGAGATCGACGGAATGGATGATGGACTCCGCTATTTCAACGCCGACGCCGAGACTCAAACCCAGCCATAATCCGTCGAGAAAATTTCTTTGGAACAGTTCGGGCGGCAGGGATGCCACTTTCGTCAGGACACCAATCGCCAGTGTCAGCAGCACAAATATTGCGCCATACACAATGCCGACGACGACAAATTTCCATTGTTTGAAATAGGCGAGTTTCCGTTCAAAAAGAAATGCGAGCACGACCACCGAGAGATTCACGCCGAACGACCAGATCGCGGCGTTCAACACCGGCATCCAGAACGATCCAAGAACAAAAATCACCGCGCCGGTTGACACTGCAGCGGTGATGGTATTGGAAAGTCCGCGCACGTGATAGAATGCAAAAATAAATGAGGTGCTTAACCCAAATAAAATATAGTACGCAAATCCTGAAGATTCCGGAATGAATATGGTCCCCCCGTAAATCATCAGTCCGGCTATCACACTTCCGGCAAGACCAAGAAACGTAATGAGGCACAGCCTCCAGAGTTCTCCCAGCCACAGGTTCATAGCACTCTCCTTCTATTGATTGAGAATAGCTGCCGGCGATATCACCGCCGGTTCAATGTACTAACTTTTCTGTCTTTTCCAATTCCTCAAAATATTTTCGTATCAGTTCCTGATAATCTTTCGAATATCCCTGTTCCAGAGCTTTGAGCAGTTCTTCCCGCAGTTGATTTTTTCCCTCCTGAGTCGTCAGATCGATTTCGTTCGGACTGCGCCGGGTCACCGGTGTACCGGTTTCCGCCTTTCGCTTTTTTTCATAATCGCGCTCATTCATCGATTTGGATGCATCGAGCAGCCGCGAGAGGATGCGTTCCTGTTTTCTCACGGTTTCCGGATTGACATTATTCTGTTCAAGATTTTTGACGACCTCGTTCATCTCATCCGCAATTTTCTGAAGATCGCCCAGTAATTTTTTCTGTTCGCCGCTCTGCTGGGCTTCGCGGTTGAGTTCCTCCAGAGACTTTTGAACCGCGCCCTGTTCTTTTGCCAGGCGGGCCGCTTCCGCCGCCTGCTCCTGGGACATCCCGCCCATCTGCTGGGTTTGCATATTGATGACCCCCTGTTGACCCGCCATCCGCTGGAGCTGCTGAAGCAGGCTTCCGGCACCGCCTCCGCCGCCCTGCATCATCGACTGCAGAGCATTCTGCACCTGTATCGCCGCCCGGTTCAGTGACGCCATGGCCTGACCTTGTTCCTGCGATGCCCGGGCGCCGCTGCGGGTCTCGAGAGCACGCATGGCGTTGTTCATTCGAGCGAGCGCTTCACCAATCGCTTTTCCCATCTCCGGAGTCACCATAAACGACTTTTGCGACAGATTGCTCAATCCTTTGATCACATTATTGAGGTCCTGAACCGCCTGCAGTTGATCCTGCGCGTTCTGGCGAAGCTGGGGGGAATTCTCCGGCGCATTTTGAGATTGCCGCTTCAGCGCTTCCTCGTCTTTTGAAAGTTCAAGCAGATTATTGGCGGCTTTGCGCATTTCGTTCATCACCATCTGTGATTGCTGCTGAAGCATCTGCTGCTGCATCTCCGTCATTTGATCCCTGAATTGCCGTAACTGCTGGCGGACCTGATCCTGCGTCTGTTGCGCGGATTGCAGATTTCCGTTTTGAATCTGCCGGGATGCCTGCTCCATGTTCTGATGCACCTGCTGCTCCTGAAGCTGCTTGATCGACTTCTGTAATTGGTCCGCCGGCATTTCGGTGAAGAATTCTTCCATTCGCCGCTGGAGGTCGTCTGCCTCGCGCTCCATCGCCTGCTCTTTCCGTGCAAGATCCGTCTGCTTCTTCGACACTTCCTGCTGCTGCTGAGGATTCCCGGAGGACTTTGAACTTTCTTCCTGTAATTCCTTCTGTGAGTTCTCCAGTTCTTCTGCGCGTTTTTTTACTTCATCCACTTTTTGTTCAATTTGAATCCGCTTGAGCAGATTCAGCGTTCGTTCGATACTCTGGCGGAACCGTTCTTCCGAAAAAGTCATATTCTGCATGGCCTGCTGCAGCTGTTCCTTGCTGATATTGGGCATCTGCTGCTGGAGCTGTTTCAGCGCCTGCTGCAATTCCGTTGCATCGAGCTGCTGGAATAATTGCTGAAGTTCCAGATATTTTTCCAGCGTTTCTTTGGAGATCACGTTTTGCTGCTGCATCTGCTGCGTCATCTGGTCAAGGCGCGAGTGTACGTCATCCAGCTTTTTCTGCACTTCCTGGACCTGTTTCGCGATCTCTTCCATTTTTTTCTGTGTCTGCCAGTCGGGGTCCTTGTTCTTCTTTAAATCGCGGTTGATCGATTCGATGTCATCCTTTAATTTTTTTGCATCTTCAAGCGACTGCGTCAAATCGTCCAGCGAACGTTCATGTTCCTTATCGACATCTGCAAAGACCTCGTCCAAAGACGGAAGCCGGAGAAGAAAGAGAGTGCTCCGCCCGCTCTTCGGACCTTTGACGGCATCATTATCAAAGACCTCGGCAAAATATTCGACCACATCTTCCGGCACCAGATTGAGCGTTGTCAGAATCCACGGATACGGTAATTCAAATTGCGGTCCTGCCTCATGCGGAATCGGAACAGGAAGAAAGGTATAATTCGGCTGCGCCTGTTCATACCTCGATTTTATTAAACGGTATCCCAGACGGAGGCTGGAAAAACCAAAATCATCTTTGGCCTGGAGAAGAAGATTCAACGACTGGTCCCCGGCAATGTCGATATTGCGGCCCGGTTCCACAATGGCAATAACAGGATATTCGTCCGGCACCATTTTGATTTGGTACTGAATCGGTTCACGATTCGACAATCCTTCCTCATCAACAACGGCGATATGATACGAATTATCGGACATCACGGGGAACGAGGCCGAGAATTTTTCCCCCTGCACCGCCAGGGGAATCGCGGTGTTGTTCCCGAATTGAAGAGACCCCTCCTTCAACGATTTACTTGCAGCTCCGGTGATCGTCACCCGTGTTCCCGGCAGTGCGGTCACATCTCCTGAAAATTCATCCATCACTCTTGGTGAAATTTTCGTATAGGCTGGATAATCGAGTTTCATGCGGAATGACCGAATCAGCGGACGATCGATGACCGTCAAAGAATAATGCCTGCTTTCGGCATCGGCGAATCGCGCAAAATATTCCGTCGATGCTCGCAATGCCTGGAATATCGTCCTGTAATTCCCGTTCGAATCCGGCCGGATGTTCAGTTCATCCTCGTTCTCCTGTCCCTCCTGCCGCCGAACAATCGTGATGTCTGCATTGCGCGAAGTGAAGGGCGAGAGCAGAGAAACAACTTTGACCTGCACCGCGACATTTTCACCCTTGACAATTTCTTTATTCCCCGGAATTATTTCAAAAGCATAGCGGGCAGGCGGCGTGAACTCGCTCGTAAAATGAATCAGCCGGAACGCCGCGCCGGAGAACGTTCCGGGGAAAATGGAGAGAATGAATATCGATAGAGCCGCGATTCCCATCAGCCATCGGCGGTACAGCGAAAGACGGGATGAATCCACCGAGGTGATAAAGTCGAGCGGCTGAATCTCTGCAGCAAAATCTTTGAGCGATTCATCAATTAATTCAGCAGAATAAACCGTCGAATCGGGTTCAGCGTTTTTTGCGAGTTGAAGCGCATTCAGCAGCCGATCGCGAATGGAGGGGAAAAATAAACCCACGCGCTGTGCAACTGAAGCATCCGACCGTGAGGAGAGAAAACCGAGAAGCCGCAGAAACGGCCGGCCGATCATCCCGCTGCTGAATCCAAGCAGCGACATGGCATACAGGACTGAAATGATGGTCCGTCCGGAACGGGAGAAGTTAAACAGTGTTTCCAGAATGACGAGGAGAGTCGCCGTGATGATCACACCGATCAGGAACAGGATGGCATTCGAGAACAAATCGACACGAGTCTGCCGGTCCCGGACCGCTTGAATCCGACGTTCAATATCTGTTAATATGGATGAGGAAGTCTGCAATGAGAAATTAATGTGAATAGTGAATAGTTAACAGTGAACAGTAATAAGAAAAACGAATTCTATTCTGCAGACATAAGCATCCAAGATAAATCTTCATCATCCGTTCAATCAATGGGTCAGAGACCAGACAACGATATTGGTTCCAAAGCGCAATGCTTCCTGTCTTACCGGTTCAGGATCTCCATGAATTTCCGGATCAGCCCAGGCATCGCTGGGATTCGATTCGTATGTATAATAGACGGCCAGACGGCCCTTGGTGAACAATCCAAATCCCTGCGGCGGTTTCCCATCGTGTTTATGCGTCTTGGGCACGCCGTTGGGGAAATGGTATTTACAATTATACAATCCGTAGCTAAACGGCAGCTCGGTTAATTCCTGATCGGGAAAAACTTTTTTCATTTCGCGCCGGAACGCTTTATCCATACCATAATCATCGTCGGCGTAGAGAAATCCTCCCTGCATTAAATAGGCGCGGAGCCGCTGTACTTCATAGTCGGATAAATTGATATTGCCATGGCCGGTAATATAGAGGAAGGGATACGAAAAAAGTTTATCGCTGGAGAGGTCGACAAACTCGTACCGCGGATCGCAGTCGATGCTGGTGTTTTGCCGGACAAATTTTAACAGATTTTCTTCTTCCGACGGATCGTTGTACCAGTCGCCGCCGCCGCTGTATTTTAAACGGGCAATCCGGAACTGGCTCTCCACGCGGGGCTGAGCCTCGGCAACCACCATCGAGCACCAGAGGGCAGCAAGCAAAAAACGGATCATAAACAGCCGGCGAACCATCGACCTTCTCCCAGTTCCATTACGTTACGATCAATAACACCATATTGAGGATCATCATTCCAAAACTGTCACGCGCCAATTGCGAAAATTTGTGCAAAAAGCATAATCGTTAAATCAATTTAGAAAACTCGGGCTCGAGAAGCAACGAACGAAAGGAAAGCATTGTCGGTCGCAGAGCGGCTTATCGGGATGTTCGTCTCAGTATATGAATTTCAATAAATCGTCGTACTAGACGAAGAAGTATACGGCTTCTTCCAAGTTTTATCTGGCTCCAAATCACACTCAATGCAGCGTGAGGATTTTTCATCCAGAATCTGGCAAGCCGGAATTCAATTTTTCGAAATTCTTTCCATCCAAACTGAGTCTGAATAAGAACCGGTACAAGAGGATCATTCCCGAGTGATTCGACATTTTGATCGACAAAGGCTGACGACCAGGAAAACGCGCTGTCCAGAAATTTTGTTGATCGGGCATAATGCTCCACTTCTGTCCCCGGATAAATCCTGACACCAATACCGGTCGCGGCAACCGTGATATATTTGGCGTTCCTCTCCATGAATTCAACGGTCGTCCGTGCATCTTCAAGAGTCTCACCTATATGTCCAAAAGTAAAAAAAGCTTTCGTCAATATGCCGAGTTCCTTCGTCCAGTGAAACACGTTTTCCACCTGGCTCAGGGTAATGCCTTTATGCATGGATTTTAACACGGCAGGGCTGGCTGATTCTACACCAAAATCTACGTAATAGCACCCAGCATCTTTCATGGTGCGAAGTAAGTCGCGCGACATCCCGTTTACGCGTATTTCACATTCCCATGGGAATCGCAGGTTACGGTTTTTTATTTCTGCACAAATTGCTTCAATATGATTTCGGTTCAGCGTCAATGTACTGTCAAAGAATTTCACTCCTTCGTAACGATATTCTTTGAGAAGAAATTCGATCTCGTCGACAACATTTGCCGCTGAGCGCAAAGTAAGCTGAGTACCAAACATTGCGCTGGCCGAGCAGAAAGAACAGTTCACAGGACATCCGCGTGAACTCATGACAGAGGCAGCGGGGATATTTAAAAAATCAAGCTGAAGATTGTACCGTCGAATTGCTTCCGGATCGCGATAGGGAAACGGTAACATATCCAGATTGGATATTCTTTGTACATCAGGATTATGAATGATGCTCCCGTTTCTGCGATAACTAATACCCGATATATCCGAAAAATTTAAATCTCTTTTCAACACATGTGATGCAACGCTATACGTCGATTGCTCCCCTTCCCCCCTCACAATAATATCGATTTCTGGAATATGGGCCAGGGTATCTTCAGAGGTAAATGTCGCATGTGAACCGCCGTAAAGGACCTGAATATCCGGAGCAAAAGCTTTTACTTGGCGAGCAATACCAAAACTCTCAAATCGGGTATGCGAGGTTCCCCCAATACCAACCACCTGGGGACTGTAAGATTGGAGCAACGACTGGATACTTTTCTCCGTCACCTGCAGGTCGACGAGTGTTGTAGAAATCCCTTTCGATTGAAGAAACGCGGTAACCCACGCCATACCCAGAGGAGGCATGCCGCCAAAAGTAATTCCTTGCTCTGCTGGATGAAGAAGAAGAACGTCAGACAACGGGAGTCATTCCTTAAGAAAATGTGCGCTTCGTTTCAATGTAGATATCCGGGATAAGAGATGCAACGGAAGCGAGGCTTCAAGTTCGTTGAAGGGTTTTTAAAATTGGACTGAACACACGTTGGACTGACCCTGGTTTCAACAAAACGGATTGAATCTTCGAGAGATCAATTTCGAAGATTCAATCCAGGAAATGCACAAATAATCCGTCGCGGAGTTTCGGTTCAAACCATGTGGACTTCGGCGGCATGACTTTGCCCTTATCGGCAATCGCCATTAATTCGGTGAGCGATGTGGGATACATGCTGAAGGCAATTTCCATTTCACCGGAATTCACGCGCCGCTCCAATTCACCCAGACCCCGGATCCCGCCGACAAAGTCAACCCGTTTATCCACCCGCGGATCTTTAATTCCAAGGAGTGAATCGAGCACATGATTTTGAAGGATCGAGACGTCCAGCTGCTCGACCGGATCAGTCCCGGCATTCAGGTTGGAGCCGGCGGAAAGGGTGTACCATGTGCCTTCGATATACATACCAAAGTCGCCCTTCTTTGCCGGTTTGACACGCCCGGGTGATTCCACAATATCAAATTTCGGCTTTAACTTTTTGAAAAATTCATCTTTCGTCATCCCGTTCAAATCCTTCACCAGCCTGTTATAATCCATAATCCGCAGCTGGTTTGCCGGGAAATAGACCGCGAGGAAGAAATTATATTCTTCGTCGCCGCGATGATGGGGATTTGACCGGGCGCGCTCTCTGCCGACCCGTGCAGCGGCCGCCGACCGATGATGGCCGTCTGCAATATAGAGATGGGGAATTGTTTTAAAGACAGAAATGATTTTTCCGGCGTCGCCTGACTCTCTGATCACCCAGCTCTGGTGACGGATGCCGTCCTGAGCGACGTGGTCGTTCTCCGGAGGCTGCTGGGTCACCCGGGTGACGATCGCATCGATTTCTGCGTTCTCGCGGTACGTTAAAAAGATCGGTCCGGAATGGGAATTGGTGACTCGCACATGATTGCAGCGGTCTTCTTCCTTGTCCTTCCGCGTCAACTCATGCTTTTTAATGACCTCATTCCAGTACTCCTCCACCGATGCACATCCGACTAGGCCGTACTGCGTATGGTCACCCATCGTCTGGGCATACACATACAGGAAGGGCGCGGAATCCTCCAATAGAATATTTTGTGAAATGAGCTTCTGGAGATTCTCTTTTCCCTTTTCGTACACGCGGGGATCATGGAGATCGATCCCCGGGTCGAGATCCACTTCCGGTTTGCCGACGTGCAGAAATGAATTCGGATGCCCCATTACTTCTTCCCGCGCTTCATCTGAGTTCAGCACGTCATACGGCCTTGCCGCGACTTCGCCGGCGAATTCAGGTTTCGGTCTAAATGCTTTGAATGGTCGGATGGTCGACATTTTTTTTCTGATTGAGTTATCGATGAGACGGTTTGAGAGAAAACCCTGCCCCGGCCTTGCACCAAAAGCGTTTACGCTTTCGGTGCAGAGGGTCGCGGCAATATTTTGGAGACTATTTTTAAACTCCGTCGATTACGAATGCTGTTCCTGGACACTGAACGCCTGCACGACCTTTTGAGCAATCTCCGTTCCGACGCGTGCCTGCGCCTCAACGGTCGATCCGCCGATGTGCGGCGAGACGCTGACGCGCGGATGATTAATGAGCGCTTTCTGTGCATCGGTCGGCGGTTCATTCATAAAGACATCCAGCCCGGCGCCTGCCACCTTCCCTGAATTTAACGCGTCGAGCAGTGCTGCTTCATCGACCACACCGCCGCGCGCGCAGTTGACGATCACCACGCCCTTCTTCATCATATCAAATTCCTTCTTCCCGATGGCCGGGCCAAGCTTTTTATCGAAGGGCAGGTGAAGCGTGATGAAGTCTGCGTTTGCAAGAACTTTTTCCTTGGACGTGATTTCGACAAAGAAGTCCATCGGGGTGAACGGCGGATCGTATGCCAAAACGTGCATGCCGAACGCCAGACCGCGTCTCGCCACTTCCTTGCCGATATTCCCGAGGCCGAGGATACCGAGATTTTTTTTGTACAGCTCGATCCCCTCTCCATATTCCTTCTTCGGCCATTTCCCCTGCCGCATTTCCATCGAACTCACATGCAGGAAACGCGAAACGGCAAGCATGTGGGCCAACGCCAGCTCCGCGACCGAGACGGTCGATGCGGCCGGAGTATTCAGCACTTTAATATTTTTGCTTTCGGCAAAAGGCACGTCGATATTGTCGAGGCCGACGCCTCCGCGGGCAATTACTTTGAGTTTTGTTCCTGCAGTAATGACTTCCTTCGTTACTTTTGTTGCAGACCGGACAATAATGCAATCATAATCGCCGATTTTCTGCAGGAGCTCTTCCGGTGTGAGTTTGAGTTTATCTACCTTGTGACCTGCATCGGTAAGGATTTTTGCGCCGTCGGGCGTGATTCCATCGGATACGAGAATATTCATAGTAAACTCCATAGGATTGATGTAGTGAATTTCCCCCGGCAATCCATCTGATTCGAATCCGGGTCTGGGTAAAGCCGAAGGAGGAAATATTCGGTGAATTATTCTGTACAAAGTATACCAAAAAATGTTTTAACCAGCAACCCTGGATTCACGGGAAACCCTCAGAACGGCTGCATAATCCCGCAGAAATAGCGCTAGACAGTTTATGAAAATATTAGTATGTTAAAGTGTTAGAAAAGACCTCCCGCGGTTACCGAACATAAAATTTGAGAAAGGAAAAACGTATGGCACGTGCACATAATTTCTTTGCTGGACCGGCAGTACTTCCTCTTTCCGTCATCGAAGAGACACGCGATGCCGTCATGGATTTTGCCAATATCGGCGTTTCAATTATGGAAATCAGCCATCGCGACAAGGCATTTGATAAAGTGGTCGCAGAAGCGCAGGCGGATGCCTTAAGCCTGATGGGCTTATCGGCGCAGGAGTATGCCGTCATATTCCTCGGCGGCGGTGCCAGTATGCAATTCGCCATGCTCCCGCTCAATTTCCTGCAGAAGAAAGCGGACTATGTCAATACCGGCGAGTGGGCATCAAAAGCATTAAAAGAAGCAAAGATTATCGGGGAAGCGGTGGAAGTGGCAACGTCCAAAGCGACCAATTTCAATCAACTGCCCAGGAATATTAAATATTCACCCGACGCAGATTACGTCCACATCACCACAAACAACACCATTTACGGCACCGAGTGGAAAACCGATCCTGATGTCGGCAGCGTCCCGTTGACCGCCGATATGTCTTCGGATATCCTCAGCATCAAACGCAATTTTTCAAAGTACAGCCTCATTTACGCAGGCGGTCAAAAAAATCTGGGACCGGCCGGCGTTGTGATGGTGGTGATTAAAAAAGCATGGATGGAAGCAAAAGCGAAACAGAATTTATCGTCGATGCTGAAATATAAAACGCACGTCGATGCGGGCTCGATGTACAACACGCCGCCATGCCTGCCGGTCTTTGTGGTCGGCCGGACATTGAAATGGATCATCAAGGAAGGCGGTTTGGAAGCCATTGAAGCGCGGAATCAAAAGAAAGCGAAATTGATTTACGATATTTTCGATGCGTATCCGACGTTCTATAAAAGCGCGGTCGCGGTCAAAGAAGACCGTTCCCTGATGAACATCACGTGGAACCTCCCGACGCCCGAACTGGAGGAAAAATTTATTACCGAAGCAAAGGCAAAAAAAATGCTCGGACTGAAAGGGCACCGCTCCGTTGGCGGCATGCGCGCTTCGGTGTACAACGCCTGCCCGATGGAATCCGTAGAACTCCTGGCGAAGCATATGGAAGAATTTTATCAGGCAAATAAGTAATCACCGCAACGATCATTTCCAATATTCGATGTGCGGAGGGAATATTCTTCCGCACATTTTTTATTTATGACACCAAAACATCAGACATCAAAAAAAATCCTAAAACTCCTTTCCCTCTTTGAAGCCGCGAAAGGACTCCTGGTGCTGCTGGTCGGCGCCGGCCTGCTGACGTTCATCCATCAAAATACTCAGCAGCAGGCAGCGGAGATCGTACGCCTGCTGCATCTCAATCCTGCCCGGCATTATCCTGAGATCTTCATTACCACTCTTACCAATCTCGGCAATGTCCAATTCTGGATGCTCAGCGCCTCAGCGCTGCTCTATTCGCTTATCCGATTCGCCGAAGCGTACGGTTTATGGAACGACCGGCTCTGGGCCATCTGGTTTGGCGTCGCTTCCGGCGGACTTTTTTTACCGATGGAACTTTATGAATTATCAGAGCACATCACGTTCATCCGCATCGCTCTCTTTCTCCTCAATATTGTCCTCGTATTCTTTCTGTTCAGGATGATCCGGCACCGGGCCTCATAGGGATCACCCAATACATCATCCGCACGGAGCTGCGTCAGTCCTCAAACCAGTCACCCCTTCCCCTGTTGCTTTTAGAGGATATTCCTGTACCTTCTTCCTCAAATCATTTCCTGCCGCGAACAAACTGATGGGGTGCGCTATGGATAAAGAACTTGTCTCCAATGGAAACAGGAAAGTACTGAAACCCGAGACTCTGATGATGGGGTACGGCTACAAGCCGGAATTGTCGGAAGGGGCCGTCAAATGCCCCATATTTCAAACGTCCACGTTCGTTTTCGAAAATGCGAAGGACGGAAAAGAATTTTTCGAGATGGCGCATGGCACACGCGAGCCGGGCAAACATGGCGCCGGACTCATTTACAGCCGGATCAACAATCCGGATCTGGAAATTCTTGAAGACCGGCTGACGATATGGGACGGCGCCGAAGCATGTGCGGTCTTTGACAGCGGGATGGCCGCAATCAGCACAGCGGTCCTTGAACTGCTGAAACCCGGAGATGTTCTCCTGAGCAGCGAACCGATTTATGGAGGGACGGAACATCTCTTTGAATCAACACTCACAAAATTCGGGATCCAAACGTTAAACTTCGGAGTTCAGCACACCAGGCAGCAGATCATCGAGATCGTCGAGCGGGCCGGAGCCGCCGATAAACTCCGTATGATCTTCTTTGAAACCCCTGCAAATCCGACGAACTGCCTGATTGATATCGATATGTGCGTGGAGATCGCAAAACATTTTTCTACAAAGGACCGCAAGGTACTGACCGCGCTGGACAATACATTTCTTGGTCCCGTGTTCCAACATCCGATAAAACACGGCGTGGACCTGGTCATCTATTCTGCGACAAAGTATATCGGCGGGCACAGCGATGTCGTCGCGGGGGCCTGTCTCGGTTCCAAGGAACTGATCAATCGGATTAAATCATTGCGTGTCGCGCTGGGCTCCATGGCAAGCCCGCTGACCGGCTGGCTGCTCCTGAGAAGCCTTGAAACGCTCAAGATGCGGATGACCACCGCCGCTCAGAACGCGCAGGAAATTGCAGAGTGGCTTTCGACACACCCCAAAGTGGAAAAGGTATTGTATCTCGGACTGTTAAAACGGGACAATCCTCAGTATATTATTTATAAAAAACAGTGCCTGTCGCCGGGGGCCATGATCAGTTTTCTTGTCAAGGGCGACGAACTGGCGTCATTCCGATTTCTGGATTCGCTGAAGATGGTCAAACTGGCGGTCAGTCTCGGCGGGACGGAATCGCTTGCAGAACATCCGGCAGCGATGACCCATTCGGCGGTCGGACTGGAGAAACGAAAGGAATTCGGCATCGCCGACAATCTCGTGCGGCTTTCGGTCGGCGTCGAAGCCGCCGAAGATATTATCTGGGATCTGGATCAGGCGCTGTCACAAATATAATTTCGATTTGTAGGGACGTTCCGCTGAACGTCCCTACAAATGGATAATAAAATATCAATCATATGAACCTCGAAAAATATTTTTCACCATACCGGAAAAACACTGTCGGAGACCGGCAGACATTTTCCACCCCCTTCGGCAAAAAAAGAATCGTCTATGCGGACTGGACGGCAAGCGGAAGACTGTATGCCCCCATTGAAGAAAAGATACAGAATACCTTCGGCCCGTTCGTCGGCAACACGCATACCGAGACCAATATCACCGGCACCATGATGACGCAGGCGTATCACTACGCACACGAAGTGATTAAACGCCATGTGAACGCCGGGCCTAAAGACGCATTGCTGAATGTCGGATTTGGCATGACCGCCGCGCTCGTCAAGTTTCAGCGGATGCTGGGTTTGAAATATCCGGATCAGCTCGATCAGTTTTTTTCTCTCCCCCCCGGAAAAAAACCGGTCGTGTTCGTGACGCACATGGAACACCACTCTAATCATACCTCATGGTATGAAACGATCGCGGATGTCTGCATCATTCCGCCGACAAAAGAAGGACTGGTCGATATTGACCGGTTCCAGGAATCCCTGGACGAATATAAAAACCGCCCGTTGAAAATAGGTTCATTTACCGCCTGCTCCAATGTGACCGGCATTCAAACTCCGTATCACCAGCTCGCAAAAATCATGCATGAACATGCCGGTGTTTGTTTCATCGATTTTGCCGCCTCGGCGCCGTACGTGAAGATCGACATGCATCCCGCCGATCCGCTGGAACGATTGGATGCGATCTTCTTTTCCCCGCATAAATTTTTGGGAGGCCCCGGTTCCTCCGGCGTCATGGTCTTCGATTCGGAGCTCTATCACCTCAAATCTCCCGATCAACCGGGCGGCGGCACTATTCTCTGGACCAATCCATGGGGAAAATACCGCTACAAACCCGATATTGAAGAACGCGAAGACGGCGGCACTCCCGGATTCCTCCAGGCCATCCGGTCCGCACTTGCGGTGGAATTAAAAGATCTAATGGGTGTGAAACAGATGCTCAAACGCGAGGGAGAGATTGTCCCCGGGATTCTCAGAGAAATGCGGACGATCCCGGGCCTGAAGATCCTCGCAGATCATATCGATGAGCGGCTCGGGATCATTTCTTTTTATTTTGATGATATCCATTATAACCTGGTCGTTAGAATTTTAAACGACCGGTTCGGAATCCAAGTGCGCGGGGGCTGTTTATGCGCCGGTACGTACGGACACTATCTGCTTCATGTCGATCAGCCGCATTCCAGTGCGATAACGGAACGGATCGATCATGGCGATCTTTCGACCAAGCCGGGATGGGTACGAATGTCCCTGCATCCGACGACGACCAGCGACGAAGCGGAATTTATCATGGAGGCGCTGCGCGCGCTGCGGAACAATATCGGGAAATGGGAAAAAGATTACCGGTACAACGTGCATAACAACGAATTCTCGCACAAGAGATTTAAGGGACACCATCAGAAGACTGTTGAGCAATGGTTTGATTTGTAATGCCCTGTTACAGTCACGTATTGGTCCGTGACTGCCAGGTAATTGTAATTAAACAGAGATTCATAAATTATCTACCATTACCCGGCTAACGTAGCCTCCCTAAGAACCCGGGTGTCACGGTCCATACCGTGACACTTTACCTGAACTTATACAGAAACGTTGGTAGGCACATGCTACAGTCACGGATTGGTCCGTGACTGCCAGGAAATTGTACTAACTTGGGCGTCACAGTCCACACCGTGATACGTATACATAACTTCCCCAACGTAAACGGATATTCTTAAATTATCTACTGTTACCTGGGTGTCACGGTCCACACCGTGACACTTACAATTAATCATTCTCAATCAAATAAATAATAGGGGAGAATTATAGAAATGGGATTGCGGGGGCGGCAACTCTTAAAGGGCGAAGAGTTTTTCTTTATTACAACGACCGTTGTGCATCATGCAAAAGTGTTTATAAAGAAGGAGTATTGCGACATACTTCTTCATAATATCCGCTACTATCAGCAACGATATAAATTCGAAATTCTTGGATATGCGACAATGCCGTCCCACCTTCATTGGATCATCGAAATAAAATCATCGCAGGGAAGCGTTTCCGATATTATGAGGGACGTTAAAAAATACAGTGCATGGGATATTATGGAAGCAATTGAGCACGATGGACAGACCAATTTAATAAAATTATTTGAGGATTCAGCTTATTTATCTAATTCACATTCACAGAAACGCAAATTCTGGATGCCGCGTTTTGATGATGAAGTAATTCATAATGAAGGAATGTTGCTTACGAAATTAGGGTACATTCATAATAATCCGGTGAAAGCAGGCCTGGTGGAAAACCCGGAAGATTATATCTTTTCAAGTGCGAGGAATTATATTCTAGATGATCATTCTGTCATAAATATCAAGACCGATTGGAAATAGAATCTTGAATCAACAACGTTTACCTGGGTGTCACGGTAAAAATATATCCATTGAAATTTGTTACAGTCACGAAATGGTTCGTGACTGCCAGGATTTTTTATGCGCCTGTGCATCACGGTCCACAGCGTGACGCATAACAAAATGTAAACAGAGACACTGGCACATTCATGTTACAGTCACGGAATGGTCCGTGACTGCCAGTCCACCGGAAATAACCGTCAATAGTCGAACGGTTTTCCTGTCGCCCGATCGAGTTCGTATTTATTCAGCATCAGACGATACAATGCCTGCAGATTCGTCAGCTTGGAAGCTGATTCGGCCGTCTCTGCGTCCAGCAAATCCAGATTCGTGATCGAACCGGTTTCGTACCGGGTACGCGCAATTGAAACGGCTTCCATGGCCTGTCGTAATTGCACTTCCGAGATCTTCACTTTATCCAGGGCCGCCTGAACATCCGCCGCGACCTGCTCCACATCGGAGCGGACCTGCCGTTCGACGTCCCGGCCATGCGCCTGTTCCGCCTGCAGGGAGGCCTGTGCTTCTTCCTCCTGATGACTCACCCGGCCGCCGTCGAACAACGGCACACGCGCCTGCACTCCCCACATCCAGTTTCCGCGGAGTGCGTAAATATTGGGCTCGTATCCGTTTTTCACTCCATAGGCGAGGTTGACATTGAGCACCGGCATATTCCCGAGGGAACTGAATTTCTTCTGGAGCTGCGCGGATTGTTCCGCGTCGCGTGCCAGCTTCAGCTCGGGCCGCTGCTCTATCGCCGTGCGCTGGAGAGAATCGATGTTGAGTGCAATGGAGGTTTGCTCAAATGAACCTCGAATGAGCACCGGCGTGTTTGCCGGAAGTCCGAGAAGCTGACGGAAGATCGACTCCTGTTTCTGAAGCGAATTGAGAATTTCCACCCGCTGATTCTGCGATGCGGCGACTCGCACCTGTGTCGTGAGGACATCGAAGTTCGTTGCGCTTCCCGCGGCCACCCGTTTTTGCGTAATGGCAAGATGTTCGTTGAGTGCCGCAATTTGTTCATCCTGCACGAGCAGGCTTTTCCGCAGCAAAACGATTGTATAGAACGTGCGGATCGTCTGCAGCTCGAGATTACTTTTTGTCAGATCGACCATATCGCGCGATGCTTGAACCTTTGACCGGCTCATATCAACGGCGGAATTCGTTTTCCCGAAATCGTAAACGGTGTACCGCCCGATAATGTGCGCATCATAATTATCTGCAGGCGCCAGAACCAGATTTTGCCCGCCGAAGAAAAATGCCGGTACCGGACCGATGTGTGTATATGCGGCTTCTGTTGAAACATCCGGAAGCTGCACGCTCGCAGCCTGGGAGACGCGTGCTTCCGCTGCCCGGGTATTCGCCAGCGCCTGTTCTATCGCAGGATGGATTTGCAGGACCCGCTGGACCGCCTGCTCAACGGTCAAGGAATCCTGTGCAGCCGAGATTGAGATATTGAAAAAGATTAAAACGAGAAAACCGAGCAATTTCATAATACTGTATCCTTGATAGACTTCTAAACTTAGTTACAGTCACGGAATGGTCCGTGACTGCCAAGAATTTTTCAGGTGTATTGACTGCCTGGATGCTTCAATAACCTTTACTACCCCGGGTGTCACATTCTCCCGCAAACAGCGCAGGACAAGCATACCGCGACAACCTTGTCAAGGTTACATGGAATGGTTCGTGACGCCCAGGTAATAATTGTTATTCCGCATCGATCACATGTTCAGATTTTTCCCGTTTCTTCGTCCGGATAAAAAGTATGGGAACAAGCGCCGCAATGGTAATTATCGATGCGATAAGAAAATCATCTCCGACCGCCTGAATGAACGATTGTGTTGAAATATGAGATGCGATCAACGCATTGGCCCGCATCGCGCCGAGCGTTTGATTTCCCGCCATTGCATCCATGCTGAATCGGGATAAATGTTGAGCAACCGCGTGATAGGTATCCGATTGCGGATTGACCGCCTGTCCATAGATCGCCATATGATAAATGGTACGGCGGAGCAATAACGTGCTCATAAACGCGATTCCAAAACTTCCTCCCAGCTGCCGGATAATGTTGAACAATCCGGATGCCTGTCCGATTTTATGTTTTGGAACATTCGACAATGCCGCCATGGAGAGCGGCGTAAACATCAGTCCCATGGCAAATCCGCGGATATACAACGCGAGCATGATCTGGTGATGTTCTGAATACAACGACAATGAACTATTGATGAACAGGCTGCCGGCAAGGAGCGTTATGCCGATGCCCGCCGGAATTCGCGGATCGATTTTATCCGACAAATATCCGGAAATCGGAGCAGTGATTGCCTGAAGTATCCCGACCGGCAGAAACAACGACCCTGCCTGAAATGCCGTGTATCCGAGTGAGAGCTGCAGGTAGAGCGGCAGTAAAAACGTACTGCCGAACATGCCGAATCCAAAAATAAAAAGAATGCCGTTCGCAATGCTGAAATTAAAATCCTTGAACAGGCTCAAATCGATGAGCGGATGTTCGATGGTTAATTCCGTGATAAAGAAAATGGTGAGCGAAAGAGCCGCGATCATAAAACAGGAAATGATAAACGGCGACGTCCATCCGCCGGTATTCCACGCTGCATTCCCGTCCGTCAATGCCAGGAGAAGCGCGCAGAGAAACGCAGCCATCGAAATAAATCCGATCACATCAAACGATCGCGTGCGTTCCGTTTTATATTCCCGCTGAATAACGGCAGTCGCAAACAATCCCATGATGCCGACCGGCACATTGACATTAAAGATCGCATTCCAGTTGATGGTATCTATGAGATACCCGCCAATCATAGGTCCGAGCGACACGGAAGCCGCCGCTGAAATAGCCCAGAATCCGAGTGCAAGTCCGCGCTGTTTCGGCGGAAATTCACGGGTGACAATCGCCATGCCCGTCGGCATGAGTAATCCGGCGCCGCATGCCTGAACGATTCTGAACAGAATGAGCATGTTTTCATTCCACGCCAGCCCGCAGAGAAATGAGCCCAGCGTAAACAATGCCAATGCTAAAAAATATGTTCGTTTGTATCCGAAATGGTCTGCAATCCAGCCGGATGTCGGGAGCAGGACGGCAAAGACCAGCATGTAGGCGGTCACCACCCATTCGACTTTATCGACCGAGACGCCGAACGTCGACATAATTTTCGACAACGCGACATCGACGATGGTCGCATCGAGCACCACCATAAACGTCCCGATCATGATGTTCGCCAGGACCCACCACCGGTACCAGTCGTGCTCGTGATGCAGCGACGGTACGCGACTTGTAAACCCCTGCTTCAGGCGATGTGTTATTCCTTCAAACATAATTAACGCACCTTCACTTTTACTTCAACGGACATCCCCGGGAGCAATTTTACCTGCGTCGGATGCGAGCCGGAAAATTGTTCAACGGATATTTTTATGGGGACACGCTGCGTCACTTTTGTAAAATTCCCCGAAGCATTATTCGGGGGGATCAATGAGAATTGCGATGCGGTGTTCGATCCCAGCCGAAGAATGGTACCTCCAAATTTCAGATTCGGATAGGTATCCACTTTGATATCGACGGTATCCCCGAGACGCAATGCCCCGAGAGCGGTCTCCTCCAGATTCGCAGTCACCCAGACATCTTTTACATTATAAATGGTGAAGATAGCTTGACCCGGCTGAACTACATCGCCGGTGAGCGCCCACCGTTTTGATATCACGCCCGTCATCGGCGAGGCAATAATCGTGTTACTCAACTGCGTCTGTATCACACCAAGCTGGGATTGCGCCGATACCACCTGTGCACGTGCAATATTGAGACGTGCGCGGGACGATGCGAATTCACTTTCCGCGTGGTCGTATTGTTCCTTCGGGATAATATTTCCATGAAACTGTGTGGAGGCGCGTTGATAATCGGCCTCGGCTTTTTGCAGATTGACCTGCGCAAGGAGAACATTTTCATGGGCGAACGAAAGAGACGCTTTTGCCTGGGTTTCCTGGGCGCGTAAATCGCTGTCGTCGAGCTGCACCAAAACCTGACCCTGCCGGACCGAGTCGCCTTCCTCTGCAGTTAATTGATCGATCCTCCCCAAAATTTTTGCACTGACGGAAACACGGTCTGCATCGATATAGGCGTCATCCGTCGACACAAAATCGCGGAGCTGGATGTAGTAATTCCACGCGAAAATTGAGATCGCCAGAACAACGAGGAACAGCGGTATCACGACTTTCACATTTTTGTACATCGGAACGGTTTCGATAGGTTCTTCGTCTTTAACTTCCACCACGGGCTTTATTTCCTGCGGTATCTCCGGTGCCGGTAGTGGAATATTCTTTTTCACTGTCTTCGATTTCATGAAAGATTATCCTTTCGATTAGATACTATGATTTACTGATGATGCCATGAAGAATGGTCTCGGCAAACAGAAGCGTTTCGTGTTCATAGCAAACACGGTCAGATTCATCGATGGCTTGATGACCGTACCCGCGGAAGAACCGGAGATGGAGTCCCTGAAGTATGTGCAGAATCATCGATGCGGTTTTTTGCGGGTGATCGAGCCGGAACTCATGGTTCTTTTTCCCCTCGTGTAATATGTGCGCGATCTGCTGCAATTCCTGCTGAAGAAATTCGGGAAAGAGATCCTTAAAAATCGGTTTGACTTCGTTCCATCCCTGCGTATGGAAGTGGCTCAGGTTGCTCAATTGCTCCGTCAGTTTGATACGAAGCCGAATATACTCCAAAAATTTTTGGCCGGCAGTAAGCGGCTCTTCTATGGCCGCCTTAAGACGGGAAAGGAACTCGTTCTGCTCATGACGGATCACCGAGCGGAAGATCGCCTCCTTGGTCGGGAAGTAATAATAGAGCGATGCCTTTGCCATCCCGATATCTTCGGCGATCTCATCCATTGTGACCTTGGAATAGCCGTAACCGGCGAACCGGAGCTGCGCCGCCTGCAGGATAAGGTCTTCTTTATCTTTCGTAAGCGTGTTTTGCAAAACTGACCTTTCGACTTTGATAGTTAAACAGTCGAAATATACTGAAAGTTCCGCGGAAATGCTTCGTCGGTGATTAATCCAATTGAGGGTAGCGAATCAGTTAAGTGTGATCAGCTGGTATACACAGATACAAAAAAAAGCATAGTAAGTCATTGCGAGCGAAGCGAAGCAATCTCAATTCAGAGTCAACATAAAAAGCGAGATTGCTTCGCCCGACCCCGCCCCAAAAAAAGGCGGGCAGGTGTGTCGGGCTCGCAATGACTTTATAGATGGTATTTAAGAATCCTGCTGAAAGCGTGCCGAATCCCGGTAGTCGAAGACTTCAGTCTTCGGCTTAAAGCTGATAATTGTTTTTACGTTTTTTGTCCCCCTCATTTTCGAGGGGGACCACAGGGGGTGCTTCTCATTATGAAGCCATTCTCTTTAGCCAAAGCCTCTATACGATGCATTGGAAACTCCTCCTCTAACATACGTGTTGCAGTGGTATCACACACAAGGAGTCATCAATGCTTCATTCCCGGCAGGCAGGAAGAATTACCGTTCTCCTCTCATTGATTTTCTTACAGGCAATATGTCTGAATGCCCAACCAAAAGTGACACGCTCCGATATTACTATCAGGCAGGCAGGAATTGTCGGGTCCAACACAGTCCGCATTAAACAGGATCCTGTTTCCGGCAATCTCTATATCCTGCAGAATAACGGGATCATTCAACGGGTCAATTGGAGTGCGGGAGGATCGGCAAGCTTAGCCACCGCGTACCAGACATCAGATCATGGCCTGAATGCGCCGTTAGGCATGATCTTTGGAAACGATGGAACGATGTACCTGGTTGGGAATGACTCGACAGGCCAATTTGGTACCGCAACCATTGTCAAAGGCGTTCCGGATGGTTCCGGAAGCGAACACCGGACGTGGAGTATCATCGCACAAACCGTCGCATATCCGTACGGAAATATTTATAATCATCGTATGAACGGCATCGTTCTCAACAAGCAGGGCGATTCACTCTACGTCAACAGCGGCGCGGCCACCGACCACGGTGAAATGCATGGAGGATTTCGGGAGGTGGGCCTGACCTCCATCATCCTGAAGCTGCCCGTCAATGGGCATACTATTATACTGCAAAATGACCGCGAGTGGCTTCGCTCGAACGGATTTCTTTTTGCAGAAGGCATCAGAAATACATTCGATCTTGCGTACGGCCCGAGCGGAGATTTATTCGGCGTGGAAAATTCGGATGATCGGGATGACCCAGAGGAATTGAATCTGCTCCAGCAGGGCCATCATTACGGATTTCCCTGGAGAATTGGAGGCGACAATACACCGCAGCAATACAATCCGTATAATCCTCACACGGATCCGCTTTTAAGCACTTCGGCATGGGGTGGCGGAAGTTTGTATACGACCTACAGCAACGACCCTGCTTACCCATCCCGGCCAGAAGGTGTAACGTTTACCGAGCCCATTCCGAGCATTGGACCGGACGCAGATAAATTCAGGGACACAACCACCGGTGCCGTGCGTGATGCCAGCGCACTCGGACTGACCGTTTCCACATTTACTCCCCACCGTTCAATTGACGGAATAGTGTTTGACAATGACTCCATGCTTGCCGGAAATTTAAAAGGCGGCGCCTTTGTGATCAGCTTTTCCAACAGCAGACTCATCACCGCAATGGGCGATACAAGTCAGGACCTGGTTCATGTTGCGCTCACGAAACAGAACGGCCAGTACATTGCTCACGTGACAAAACTGATTTCAGGTTTGAACTCACCTCTGGGCATCGAGCGCGCAGGAAATATTCTCTATGTGGTGGAAACGGGACTGCAGGGGAACAATATTTCGCCAAAACTTTGGGTCATAACACTGCCGCTGGATGCAAGCACAGGCGTGAAAGATAATGGAACCCTCCCTTCCGCGTTTGCACTCCATCAAAATTATCCAAATCCGTTTAATCCTGTTACGACAATCAGGTTTTCTATTGGGACGAATAGCCATACGTCCCTGCGGGTGTTTGATGTACTGGGTCGAGAGGTGGCAACGATTGTATCTGAAGAACTGTCTGCAGGCGAATATTCCCGGCAATGGAATGCAAGCGATATGCCGAGCGGTATTTATATTTGTCGTTTGTCCGTTGTACCGGCTGAAGGACGGAATGGGCAAGCGCAAACATATACTGAATCCAGAAAACTCGTTTTACTTAAATGATATTTGTGATTGAATTTTAACAGCACCAGCGTGATAAGCGCTGGTCCGACGGCTCCAGGAGAAATTCCGGAGCCGTTTCTTTTTGAACCTTCCTGTTCCCGATCTGGAGAACATTAGATATATTTTGTTGCCCTGCATAGTGGGGCATTCTTTTTAGGCTCTCGATTCTCTCAACTGAATAATTATGCGCTTTTTTTGTCCCCCTCATTTTCGAGGGAGAGCATAGGGTGTGCTTCTCGATCGCGCAGCCATTCGTCATAGCCGAAATCGAAAGTCCGTCTTACGTTTTACCGGACCGGACGGAACTCAAAGGGGAAAGATGTACGTTTTATATCAAATCTAAAAGGATTATCATGAGAATAGACACAATGTGAAAAACTGATGACCATTCCATACATCGCTCTCATCCTGTTCTTCGCTCACCCATCGCCCGTCAATCATCTTGCACGCGGCGATGAATACTATCTTGCACTCGATAACAAGCATGCATTAGCGGAATACGAGCAGGCATACAGGGAATCACCTACGGATTATGCTACTCTCCTCCGGATGGTGCGAATTTATAACGACAACGGTAAAATTCATCTGAGGAACGATACAGCGTCGGAGTCGGAATACCGCATCGCCCTCATGTATGCAGACTCGCTGGCGCATTATTATCCTGACAGCGCGGTGACACACTTCTGGATGGCGCTTGCCAAAGGAAGTCTCATACCTTTCGTTGGAGTTTGGGAGAAGATTGCGATAGGGAAAATAGTAAAGTTGAATGTGCAGCAATCGCTGGAGCGGGATTCCACGTTTTCATATCCGTATGTCATTCGCGCCATCTTCGAGCGGGTCGGTGCGCAGCTCAGCTGGATCGAGAAAAGCGTTGTCCGTGTGGTGTTCGGCGAAAATCTTTCCGGCACGCTGGCAGCATCGGAGCAGAATCTGAAAACTGCGATCCGATACGATCCGGCTAATTCATTCGCCTATTACGAACTTTCCTTGACCTATCAAGCGATGGGAGACACCGCGCAAGCCGCCGCATCCCTGCGCCGCGTCATAGAGCTGCAGCCGAAAAACCTTCGCGAGAAGTACCAGCAGGATGAAGCACGGCAGCATCTTTCAAAACTCTCTGAAAAATAATTATTCCGCCTGCAGGGATGTACCATGTTGTATGCATGCAAAGAATAACTGCGCTCCGTTTGTCATCCCGTTTTGCGGGACTCGCAGCCTCTCTTGCCATTATAACAGTACTGTTCGGGATTTACAGGGATCCGTGAAGTAATTTAAAATGGAAGGAGAAATTTTTGAACGTGTAATGAGTTTCCCCTTTTTCTCTTTATGCCACTTTGTCCATCACCTCACTCAAACTACTTCCCACGCCTCCATCAGCAGCCGATCAATCTTTTCCCGCACTTGTTTCCTTATCATATCCCTCTATAGAGCCAGTAAGCTTGATAGTCTTGAAGATTAGTAATTGCCCCTTGGAAAAGACTCCATCTTGAAACAAGTCTTATATAGGCTATAGCATCTCTTATGAGAGAATCGACAATGATATTCTGTTTTCGGATCGCCTTGTTCGCCCATTTATTGAATCGCAGACTATTATAATAATCTTCTTTTTTCCAAATAGAAAAGACCGAACTCATCGTCTTCATAGCTTCAATCCTGAGCCTTTTTTCTATGCTCTTTTCGTTTATACGCGGTTTACGCGGCGGAATAACATTTTCGATCTCAGAACTCAGAGGCCCTTTTGTTCCATCGGGTTTCATAATTAAGGCATGAAATATACAACCTCTTAGTATTCTGTCAAAATAATCTTCAATTTCTTTAATAGTCTTTCTGTTGGTCATGGGTTTAATGCCATGAGGATGCCGGTCCTGTTTGAATAATACATTTTGAAGATGTTCCGGATCAGCTGATGTAAGGTCTCCTAATGCTTCATGCAATCGTCGTTTGAGATGATCATCAACCCAAAGTGTTAAATTCAAAAATGACATAAATGGAGGAAGCTTAAGTATGGTACGTTGCGTCATATAAAGGCCGGCTCCCGAGATTACTTGTTGTGTTCTGCGAGTAGCGAGAGTTGGAACTTGTGTTGCACCTATTTCACCAATATCTCGTAAAAATTTTTCGCCCTCTTTAGTAAGACTGTCTGCCTTCATCCTTTGATCATTATTATTTTGCCCTGTATTGTACACGTCAATATCAACCAACCAATGTAAACGGATTGCATAATCATTGACGGGATCTATAAGGTTTCCCTTTATTCCATACCCTCCCGAGAAAAAAGCATAAGCACCATTTGGAGTTCTTTTTATCCAATCTAAAATTATATTTATATCGTCTTCATTTGTTTCAACATCTGAGTCAAATCGGAGTATAGGACGATGGTCCCCATGCTTAATTCGAATAACTGCTTCAATAAATTTGGGGGAATCGTATGTGAAATTGCCATTGGGTCCTGCCAGATCATTAAGAAGCTGTCTATTGCTTTCATAGAGGGAATGTATAAGACCCGTAAGATGCGGTAAGCCGATGAACTGAAATTTCGGTGCCTTTAACGGGTCAAAGGTTGGATCGTTACTCAGCGCGACTTTAGCCTGCCTTACTGCAAGCTTAAGGCAATTTCTTGTATTCTGTTCAAACTCAAGCTCTTCAATGGAATAATTTAAGGATGCCCTCTTCTTGTTGTTGCTCCCATAATGCTGCAGGGTTAATCGGACACCTGTATCTACATAAACATAGACTAATCCAATATTTTTGCATTTCAAGAATGCCGTATAATACGGTAATACTTTATTAATCAAATCATTTCTTTTATTTGCATCGTATGAATCTTTCGGATGTTTCATAGTCACTGGCAAGTGAGTGAAAACAATAGCTTGTGTCTCTGACATGATCTCTCCTTATTATTGTGAATGCAAAGCCTAACGACTTCTACTGTCAAAGTTTTTTATTTGCGCTTGTAAGAATGTATGGTTATGCGCAATTATAAACGCTTCGCCCGCCTCCACCGCAGCCGGTATATCTCATCCATGCCTTGACCTATCCTTGTAAGGTTTTACCTGGACCGTATGTTTAAGTTTACCATAAAATGGAATTCGACATAATTTTAGGTCTGGATAGGTCCGTAGATGGGAACAACGACAGATTTGATAATATTTATGGTAGAACGCTGCAACAAAGACATAAATTATGCCTCGTTACAAAATTGTACTAATGTAATTGAGATGAAATTAATTGAAAGAAAGATGCCTGGTCCCGTTTTACCTCTCCATAGCTCCCACTATACGAAGAAGGTAAAGGACATCTTCACTATTGACGCTGATAACTAGGACATATTGCAAAAGAACAATATAAAAAGCAACAACCATTATGTATTTATATTCAAAACACTTCTCTTCCTCCTCCATCAGTCGCTAAAGCTCTTACCGCATCTCGCTCCCAAGCTCTGCTTGGGAGTGCATGACTGGAAGCTCCGCTTCCAATCTATTCACACGTTCTCAAAAGGAGTTTTGGAACGGGGAGAACACATTATATCACACCCGCTCTTCCACCGTTATCACCACTTTCCCCCGCGCATGTCCAGATCCAAGATACCGAAGCGCTTCAGCCGCCTCGCTTAACGGATACCGTTTGTCAATTACGGGGACAATCTTGCCCGCTTCCAAAAGCTCTTTGAGTATAAGCAGATCTTTCTGACTTCTTTTTGCCGAGACGCCTCCCATTTTCCTGCCCCCGCGTTCCGACATAAATGATCCGAAAAGCATCGCATGGAAAATTTGTGACTTGGTTCCTCCGGCCATGACATAAATTCCCTTGGGAGTTAAAGCACGCTTATAATCTGATAGAGAATGATATCCGTTTGCAGCAAAGATGAGATCATACTTTTGACTACTTTTAGTGAAATCTTCTTTGGTGTAATCTATGACATGGTCTGCCCCTAGCGAGCGCGCCTGATCCACATTTCTAGTGCTGCACACGGCAGTCACTTCAGCG